>JBGPQS010000011.1:0-12232 GCA_041489235.1 Thermodesulfovibrionia bacterium | reverse complement strand
ATAACAACAGATAAGGAGGTTGTGATAAACAACATGGAGGAATTAGTTCATAGAGAAAACCCTCAAAAGCTTTATCTTCAACTTTACGAAATATTGAGAAAGAAGATTGAGAATAGAGAATGGGATGTCGGGTTTCAGATACCTACAGAAACAGAACTTTGTAACGTATACGAAGTAAGCAGGGCAACAGTGAGAGCTGCTGTTACTGAGCTTGTAAGGCAAGGTTATCTCTCACGTCAACAGGGAAAGGGTACTTTTGTGATCAAAAAAATTATATCTGATGAGCTCGCAATGACGACACGTTTCCGTGAATCAATGCTTGAGACTGATATGAATGTGTCAACTAATGTACTTGCCAACACAACGATTATGCCTGTGGATGATTTGAATATAAAACTCAATATCTCCGCACATGAGCACATAATCTATATCAAGAGGCTACACTCTGTTGATAATAAACCTATGCTATTGCAGGAGACATATATCCCCGTTAACATATGCCAGTCAATTTTAGAAGAAGATGTGAAGAACAATTCTCTGTTTGGGCTTCTTGAGAAAAAATATGGGATACAAATTACACGGGTAAGAAACTATTTTGATATTATCTATTTGAATGCGGATGAATGCAAAATGTTTGATCTGCCAGAAAATTCACCTGCGTTAGTTTTAAATCAGTATTTTTTTTCCTGGAAAACACAGGTGATGTACACGCGGTCAATCACCGTAACAGATAGATTTAAATTCTCACTAAATTTTGAAAAAGCACTTTGATTTATATAAAATAAGGAGGAGTTGTATTAGGGGGTGTCAGGTTAAGATTATAAAATTAGAGGAGGTTCTAAAATGAGTTTTCCAAAAAAGATTTTTGAATTTATGGAGGCAGCGACCATAGCTCATGCAAAGTGGGACTATGAGACCTCCATGAACATTTTGAAAAGTAAGAAAAAAATGCTGATACTGATAGCGTTTGCTGCGCTTGTGCCCATACTCATTTATGTAATGGCTGATGCTGCAGATATCTTAGGAGGGAAAAAAGCGTATGCTCCGGCGTTCTATGCGACAAATGTTTTTTTGATCTCGATTGCTATTGGATTTTGTGCAGGTCTTATAACAGGTTGTATAGGTGCAGGCGGAGGGTTCATCATTACCCCTGCACTTATGTCAGTAGGTGTAAAGGGCATTCTCGCAGTTGGGACTGACCTTTTTCACATATTTGCAAAGGCTATCATGGGATCTGTGTTGCACAAAAAACTCGGCAATGTAAATGTGAAGATAGCAATAGCCTTTTTATTTGGTTCGGTCGGTGGAGCTACGCTGGGAGGCTATCTTCAAAAATTAGTGTATGAGAAAGACCCGATTTTGAGTGATGCATTTTTAAGCATTATATATGCCTTGATACTCGGTTTTCTCGGATGGTATGGTGTATCAGATGTCCTGAAAAAGCGTAAACTTGCCCGTATACCCTTAGAGGCACGTCCACCAACAATAGCAGAAGAAAAGCTTGCATTTAGATTACAGTCCGTAAAGATGCCACCTGCTGTTAAATTCGATGAAGATATGGTTCCGGGTGGCAGAACAATTTCAGGTGTGATAATTGCTGCTGGAGGATTTCTTGTAGGTATTACTGCTTCCTTGATGGGAGTTGGTGGAGGATTTATCACCTTCCCACTCTTCGTGTATGTATTCGGTATCTCTACGTTTACAACCGTTGGAACGGATATATTTCAGATTATCTTTACTGCCGGTTATGCAGGAATATCACAGTATGCAATTTATGGTTTTGTCTTTTACACCCTTGCGATGGGCTTGCTTCTCGGTTCGCTCATTGGAATTCAGATTGGGGCGCTCACCACAAAAGTTGTAAAAGGTGTGACAATAAGGTTGTTCTGGGTAACTACCATCCTCGCAGGACTTGTGAACAGAGTAACAGCCCTTCCAAAGCAGTTTAACGACCTCGGGATAATCAATATTCCTAAATCTCTCGCACAGGGAATTGAAACAGCAGGCTTAATTATCTTCTGGGTTATAATTATAGTATTTGTTGTGTATGTACTGTCCAATTTTCTCAAAAATCTCGGGATGTTCAGGGAGGAGTAGAAATGTTAATAAAGAATAAAAAATATTTCTCTATCGGTGTTCTATTAGCACTCGGGTTTTTCGGATTGTTTTTGCTGATAATTTCTCCGGTATTCAAGGATAAGAATGGTCTTGAATATGCTGATGATATTTTCAATAAACTTGCCAAGGGTTCTTCCTATTTTGTCCCGAAAGTAGCGAAAAACAACGAAAAATTAATGGGAAAACAATTTAGTGTGACAATCACCTATGACAATGCAGAAGATGCCCAAAGGACAGCCAAACTACTCATGGCATCAGGTGCAAAGGTAGAACAGAAGGAAGGCTCATTGAAGATAGAAGGAGATCTTGGGAAGGTACTCGCTGCCGTCACTAAAGATTCTGATTTTATGTATAAGAATGATGGGGAGTCGGTCAAAAACGCCTATGGATACGACGAGAAGAAAGTGATGAAGGACTGGTGGCAGGCGCTTAATAAAATAGATAAGGCATTTCAGGCGAGTAAACTATTTGACGATGCGAAAACAGTTTCAGATGTGAACAAAAAGGTTGTTGAGGCTGGTTACAATTTTTACAAAATAGAGGCAGTGCAGGTTTCAGAGAGAGCTGGTGTTATGACAGGGCTCCTCTTATTTTATGTACTATATACTCTGTGGTGGGGATTCGCAATTTTCTATCTCTTTGAAGGTATAGGGCTTACTGCGAAGAAGGCAAAAGTGAAGAAAGAAGTATAGGAGGAAGGAAATGAAAGTATTAGTACCTGTAGATGGTTCAAAATATGCGTCAATGTGTCTTAAGATGGCTGCATTTATCTGTAAACCGAAAGAGGCAGAAATATATATCATGACAGTGATACCCCATATCTCTGATATAGACCTTGAACTTTCTGCTGTTGACCGGGAAGCCGTGCGTGAGAGTTTCGAAAGACGTGGTGAAACGCTCCTTGAAAAGTCAAAAAAAGAGTTGGAATCTTATGGAATCCATAAAATTACGACCGTCCTTTTAAAAGGAACTTCACCAGCACGTGAGATACTTGATTTTGCAGAAAAGGAAAAAATGAACTTTATTGTCATAGGTGCCAGAGGTCTGAATGAAGATTCACGATTCCTGCTCGGCAGTGAAACCCCAAAGGTAGTAAAATATAGCCCATGTTGTGTTTTTGTGGTGAGAGAGTCTTGCATGGAGTACTGTGCTCTTTAAGAATGGAGGGGCGGGTATATGAGCCTGCCCTTTAAAATCTCCATATACAAGCCTTAACTTTGTTGGCATATTTAGCTATAATTATTCAATACCATTTATGCTCAAAGGAGTTTTTGTTTTTATATGAATGACCATTTTAGCAGATTTCCAGCCTTCACGGTAACGTCATTGCTTGACTTTTATATAAAAAACTACAAAAAAATAACACTTGTTGTTACTGCGCTTTTTCTCGGAATTATCTTGTTACTCGGTTGGGTGTCTTCAAGGGGTGTCCGGAAGGTAGTAGTCGAGGATTTCAACCAGCAGCAGTTAGTTCTTGCGCGGCATGCAGCAAGCCAGATAGAAAATAGTCTTAATGTTCTTAAAAGAGAGATCTCACTCCTCGGGCTCTCCCCCGCCATACAATACTATGAGTTAGTCTGGATGGTTGGACGGATGAGGATTACCTTTTCAACTGTTAAAGACGAGGGATGTTTAGAAATAAGATTTATAGACAATAAAAATATAAAAGCCCATATAACGGATGATCATGGATACAGTACCGGAAATCTGTCCTCCGAAGAAATAGATTATTTAGAATGGGCAAAGAAAGAGAATAATAAAGGAAATATTCTGATAAGTGACATTGTCCATATGGATTATGGAAACCATCAGAAGAAACTTATCATGAAGCTTATTTCACCTGTCTGGCAGGTCTCAATAGATGATGCACATCCTGTAGCACAAAATAAGTTTTCCGGGGCTTTAATATTTTTTGTTGATGCCGCTGTTTTAACAGAAAAAGTTGCAAAGGGAATACAATCCGGGAGGACAGGATATGCATGGGTGATTGACAGGAATGGAACTTTCCTTTATCACTATGAGCGAGATTTTATTGGGAAAAATGCATTTGAAGTACGAAAAGGGAGAATGCCTTCAATATCTTTTACAAGGATTAACGAGATACAGAAGGAAATGATCCTTACAGGAAAGGAAGGTACAAGCTGGTATATATCCGGGTGGCATAGAGGTCAAGAGGGTGAGACAGAGAAATTGATCGCTTATGCACCCATTCATTTAAATAAGGAGCCGGGAAATCTTATCTGGTCTGTAGGAGTGGTTGCACCCATAAGTGAGGTTGAGGGAGCTATTCACGGAATACAGATGAGGCAAGTTTTACTTGAAAGCGTTGGTATTTTAGTAGTCCTTTGCGGTGGATTATTCATCATGGGTCTCATGCTCAGATGGTCAAGTTCACTCAAACAGGAGGTAGAAGAAAAGACGAAAGAACTCAGGAAATCCGAGGAACAATACAGGTCTCTCGTGGAGAATGCGGGGGATATCATCTTTACAGTGAATAAAGAAGACAAACTTTCCTCTATGAACAGATATGGGTATAATTTTTTCAAGAAGAGAACTGAGGAAATTTTAGGCTGTAATATCATAGAACTGTTCCCTGATGAATGTGCTGAACTTCATCTGGAAAAAATAAAAGAAGTCTTTAATACAAAGGTAAGCACACAGCTCAGCTGTCCTGTCGAGGTGAATGGGAATAAATACTGGCTCAGTACGAACTATAATGGTATTCTTGACGAAAATGGAAATGTATTTTCTGTTCTCGGAATTGCAAGAGATATTACAGAGAGGAAGAAGATAGAAGAGCAGATGTATCACACTGAGAAAATGGCCGCAGTAGGGACAATGGCTGCAGGTGTCGCACATGAGATAAACAATCCTCTTGCAATAATCCTCGGCTTTACCGATTTGCTCTTGGAGAAGTTACCGCAGGATTCTGAGCCATATGACTTATTGAAGACCATAGAGAAGCAGGGTCTTCATGCGAAGAGGATTGTGGGAAACCTTTTGAGTTTTGCACGTATTAAAGAGTATAAGGAAGAAGAGATCGATATCAATGAGAATATCGAAACAGTGCTTGCTGTTGAAGGAAATGCCATGAAGCTCAATAATATTGTCATCAAACGGGATATGTCAGAATCACTCCCTAAAGTAAAGGGACACGTAGGGGAACTCCAGCAGGTATTCTTCAATATTGTCAATAATGCTGTTGCAGTCATGAAAGGAGGCGGTACTCTTACTGTCATTACCAAGGCGATAGATGGTGGACAGAACGTTGAAATAAAGATTTCAGATACAGGTAGTGGCATAAAAAAGGAGTATAGGGCAAAAATATTTGACCCATTCTTTACTACCAAACAGGTAGGTGAGGGCACAGGATTGGGACTTTCTATAATTTACTCGATAGTGAACAAACAAGGTGGTACGATAACCTTTGAAACAAAGACAAAAGAAGAATCCTCAGAGACAGGGACAACTTTTATCATCATATTTCCCGCAATAAAACAGTGATGAGTGAAAGTTTTTGTTTTTCACTATATAATAGTATTTATTAATGACTGTTCACTGACTAAAAGGAGGAAACCATGCCTGAAAAATTATTGGTAGTGGATGATGAACCTGATATGTTGAGGCTTCTGAGTATGATAATAAAGGAGAAGACTCCTTACGAAGTTGCAACCACCAACAACCCACTTGAGGTACTTGAGTTAGTAAAAAAAGGCGAGTTTGACCTTGTCATTGCAGACTTAAAGATGCCCGGTCTTGACGGGATAGAGCTCCTCGAGTCTTTGAAGCGTTTCGATGAGGACATACCTGTAATCATTATCACCGCCTATGGCACTGTTGAGGCTGCTGTGGAGACGATTAATAAAGGTGCATTCGACTTTATCACAAAGCCCTTCAGAAAAGAACAGATACTTTTTACAATAGAGAAAGCGCTGAAATGGTTGAGACTCCAGAGAGAAAATAAGATGTTAAGAGAGAAATTAGGAAAAGGGTGAAATCACTATTTGGAAATATGCTGCCTCACAAATTCCTCTATATAAAAATCAGTAATCGCATCATCATACATGACCATATCCAGTTGTTTTGTATAGGGAGTAAATTTTCCCAGTATCTCTAATTTTTTCTCAATAACAGGTTTTTTATACTTCGTTATTATGGCATTTATGACATCTTCAACAACTTTAACCCTGAAATCCATTCTTTTGAGTATCTCGGATATCAATCTGACTCTCCTCATTCTCCTGTCTACTACAGCACCTCCACCTTTAAAGAAGAATTTTATATAGTTGTCATTTATACTCTCTCCTGCAAATGCCTCTACTACAGAGAGGTGATACCCAAGTCTGATAGAGAAGTTCATATATTCACTGGAGATAAATGAAAAACTGTATTCTCCGATTCTATAGATTTCTTCTTCAGGGATACTTGCGGTGTGGGCTACCATACCTAAAAATCCTCCGATATCAATAGGAGGTGGTTCAGGCCATTTTACCGAAGTAAGGCCTTTGAAAAAGGCATTAAAGGGTGCGGAGCGGATATGTTCTGGGTTGAGATATTTTGGTTTCCCTTCGATGCCACCCCCTAAGTCAATAATATGTATTTCAACCGGTATCCCGGCTACAAATCTTACAGACTCGCCGACCTCTCCGGTAGGTATATCAGTAGTCTTAAACATTTCATGCATTGCTATTTCGTGACAAAAGCGGGTAATGTCGTGAAATGTTTTGCAGAAATGAGGTTTGAAATTTTCATCTTCCGGGTCTACTAAATTAAGTGGAACAACCCATTTCAAAACTCTTTCCAGTGTTTTAAAAAGTTGCGTATCCTTAAAGGGTTCTTTTCTTTTCTCTGAAAATTCTATGAGTTCATTTACGCGACCTTCATAGATATTACAGTTGATCGCGTCTACGGTTATTTCCTGGTCATTTGTAAGAATATCTGTTGCAACCTCTGTATCAAGAAGAGCAGGTACTGCAAATTCTCGGGCTAACGATGCCATATGACCTGTTGCCCCACCAACGTCTGTAATAATTGCACTGGCTTTATTCATGACCGTAACAAACTTTGTAGATGTATGCTTTGCGACAAGTACAGCACCCTCGGGGAAGTTGGCCAGATCTTCCTCTGTTCTAACAATAAACGCTTTGCCAAAGCCTATACCTTTTGATGCGATAACGCCTTTATCGAGTAAGATCTTGTAGCCTTTAATACGGGTAGGGATAGGTTTTATTGTTTCTTTTGTTACGATCTTCAAAGGTCTTGCTTGCACTATATAAGGCGTGTTGTCTTTATCAATTGCCCATTCTATATCTTGAGGGCATTGATAATGATTTTCTATAGCAACAGCATAGTGAGCAAGGGTTTTTATCTGATCATCAGTGAGGGAAGGCTTTTCCTTCATATCATCAGATAAAGTGACTTCTGTCAGTTCTCCGTCAGGTTTACAAACGAGCATGGTTTTTTGAACCGGAATCTTTTTCTCTATTATGTCTATAGGGGGATGTTTTGAGAGGATATACGTTTCTGGTGTCACCACTCCGTCAACGACACATTTTCCAAGTCCGTGGACAGCGCTGACAATGATAGTATCATTCTCAGGGTTGTTGGGGTCTCTCGAATAGATTACTCCTCCTGCCAGGGCATCAATCATTCTGAGGACTCCCACTGTCATAACCATATCGTTTTCACTGAAGCCCTTTGCCTTATAATAGAATATCGCCCTTGGGGTAAAAAGACTTGCGACAACTTCCTTGTATTTTTGAAGGATTAAATCAGAAGGTACGTTAAGAAAGGTAGCATATTGTCCTGCAAAACTGAACTCCCCATCCTCCTGCACAGCACTACTCCTTACCGAGACCAGAACCTCCTGTCCATATTTATCACGGAGCTTTGAATAGGCATCTCCTATTTCTTTTTCCAGATCAGGGGGAACCGTAGCATTAATAATTAAATCCCGAATTTCTTTACTCTCATTGTTTAAGACCTCTATATTATCTACAGATAGTTTAGATAATTTTTCATTGATCTTCTGGAGAAACCCATTGTGTTCCATAAATTTCTTAAAGGCAAAGGCACTTATTCCAAACCCATCAGG
Organism: Thermodesulfovibrionia bacterium; assembly: GCA_041489235.1. Lineage (GTDB taxonomy): Bacteria > Nitrospirota > Thermodesulfovibrionia > Thermodesulfovibrionales > SM23-35 > VGWZ01. The sequence goes on along the minus strand of JBGPQS010000011.1, from coordinate 4,020 downwards.
TGTGGGTAACTTGATACGATTTTTTATTTCTCCCAGATTTGCGGTTTTACCTCCTAACCTGTCTGTCATTTCACCGGTAATTTCATCAAAAGATATGGTAAAGCTGCTCACAGGGATCTCACTTTTTCTGGTGAGCAGATTTCCTATCTTTGAATTGATATCATTGAATCTTTCGTAGAGAGCGGAATATTTATCATGTGAGATTTTATTCAGGTTGTCTATGATGCTCTTGACTCCATTAGCAATGGCTATAATGTTTTGGTCGATATAATGCCTGTCAAAAAGAAATTCACCCGAGAGTTTTTCCTCCATATCTGCCATCACTTCAAGAACAGTGTTGTTACCTGAGAGCAACTTCTGAAAGGATTGGAATTTCCTTTTAAAACGCTGTTTTTTCCCGTTCTCCTCTGTTTCTGTTGTCATATCTTCTTTTTTTCCTAAAAGTTTTTGCCAGAATTTCATAGTTTATAATAAATTATATTGGTTTTATTAAAGAGACCCGTCAGATTTTAATAAATTATTTTATACCATTCTGAAGTCTTCCACAAGAGAATTTTATTCATAACGTATTTGACCCATTGTTCGAAGAGCGAAAAGAGTTTTTTAGTAGGTATTAAATTACAATTTAACATAAATCGTGGTACTTCTAAAAAAGTGAACGGACATGGATTTTCCCATATAAATATTTTTGTTTATGTTTTATACTACATTATTATTTTTAGAGCTCTGTGGTTGAGAGAAGGAGGATTATCGATGCAAAGTGATAAGAAGGTAAAAGATTTGATGGTTGGTATTTTTGAATATCCTCACATACCATACTGGTTTTCTATAGAACAGGTTATAAGAATTGTCAAAATATCATTTCTCAGCAGTAAGAAATACCCTTACCCATTGGTCATAATGGTATTTGATGAAAAGTATAATCTTCTTGGTACGGTAACACTTAAGGAGATTTTGAAAGGCATTGAGCCGAGGCTTTCAAGCCCTATCACTAAAGCTCAGGACACTGGGGAAGATCAAGCAGGATTGTCTATTATCCTGGATACTCTTTTTAAAAATGAATCCAGGGAACTGATAAAGAAGCCTATAAAAGAGATTATGGTTCCGGTAAAATTCTTTGTTGAACCGGATGACCCTATCACCAAAGCAGTGTATCTGTTAATTCACCATGACTTACCTCTGCTGCCTGTTTTAGAAGAAAAGAAGAAGTTTGTCGGTATTGTAAGGATGATAGAAGTGTTTGATGAGTTATCCAATGTTATTCTGAAAGAATAATAAAAAATTAATTCACTCCATGTGAGCCTGTCTTGAAAATATCTTTCATCCAATACCGTTCTCCCAATTGTGAAATGTGTCATGAAGGTATGAGTTTATACAGAAAGAGGTCAAATGAGATTAGGGTGTGAATACATTATAGTATTGATGCGGAGGATTAGGTGAAGGCAAAAGATATAATGACACCTATTCATGATTATTTACGACCAGATGATACCCTTAAAAAGGCTGCAAATCTTCTGCGGATCGCAAGAAGAGGAGAAGAGAAGGTTGGAGTTAAAGGATTGCCTGTACTTGATGAAGAGGGGAAGATTATGGGGATATTATCAATGAGAGATATTCTCAAGGCTGTTTACCCATCGTATCTTTCAATAATGGATCTCGGAGATTTCACATGGGAAGGGATGCTTGAATCGATCGCTAAGAAGGTAGCAGACAAAAAAGTGGCTATGATAATGACAAGAGATGTGATGACAGTGAGAGAGGATGACTCATTAATGAAGTGCATTGACTATATGATTAGGAAAAATATAAAGAGGCTGCCGGTAGTGGATAAAACAAACAAGGCAGTTGGGATGCTCTATGAACGGGATATTTTTTTTGTAATTGTCAAAGCAATGCTTGAGGAGAGCTGAGAGAGCCTGTACAATGAGTCAAGAAGCCATAATCACGGGCCAGTCCTACGTAATCAATACAACATTCTGGATTGCAACAGCGATATTTATTATTTCATATGCAATTATCGCGTCAGAAAAGATACATAAAACAATAGTTGCAATTATTGGCGCTTCATTGGTGCTTATTTTAAAGATTCTTCAGCAGAATGAGGCTTTCCATTCACAGGATTTTGGAATCGATTGGAATGTAATATTCCTCCTTATCGGAATGATGGTAATTGTGAATCTTATAAAACCCACAGGAATGTTTGAATACTTAGCTATAAAGAGTGCTAAGTGGGGAAAAGGTGAGCCATTCAGGATTTTAGCTATCTTTGCCGTTGTCACAGCAGCGGTGAGTGCTTTTCTTGATAATGTAACAACTGTTTTATTAATAGCGCCCATTACATTATTCATTGCAGATGCACTTGAAGTTGATCCGATACCGTATCTTATTTCATGCGTTCTTGCATCGAATATCGGTGGGACAGCTACTCTTATTGGGGACCCTCCAAACATAATGATTGCATCAAAGGCACAACTTACCTTCATGGACTTTATTTATCACCTCACACCTGTGATTATTGTAATAATGGTTTTTTACATTTTAGCCATAAAGATGATCTGGGGCAAGAAACTGAAGACGAGGGAAAAACTGAAACAGAGGATAATGGAGATGGATGAGAGGGAGGCGATAAAGGATCCGGTAATGCTCAAAAAATCTCTCTTTGTTCTTGTTATTGTGTTAATAGGTTTTATTTTTCATGGAATGCTTCATTTTCAACCTGCGACCGTTGCATTGTTTGGAGCAGGGCTATTGCTCTTGCTTTCTAAAACTTATGAACCCCGTCAAATCCTTTCTGAGATTGAGTGGCCAACCTTATTCTTCTTCATGGGACTTTTTATTATAGTTGGAGGTGTGGTGAAGGTCGGCCTGATAAAATGGTTATCACTTCAGGTTCTTGATATAACACAGGGTAACTTGTTTGCAACATCAATGGTCGTGATGTGGTTTTCTGCCTTTGCATCGGCTATAGTGGATAACATTCCCTACGTTGCAACCATGAACCCTTTGATAATTGATATGGCAAAACAGATCTGGCCTCATCTATCAGGTATACAACTTTTGCAACATCCTGACCTTATGCCTGTGTGGTGGTCATTGGCATTGGGAGCATGTCTCGGAGGAAATGGTACTGCTATAGGTGCATCAGCTAATGTGATAGTTATTGGTATGGCTGAAAAGACAGGAAAAAAAATATCATTCATAGAATTTATGAAATACGGAATGCCGATTATGATAATGACAGTAATTGTCTCAACACTCTACGTATGGTTGAGATATTATGTGTTCAAGATATAAAGAGACTCAATAGTTTTCTCGTCCTTGAGTTACATTTCCATACCTGCTAAAATCTAAACAGGAGAAAAAGGTAATGGAAGTTTATCTGCCTATCGCAGGGATGAGCGTTAATGTGCTTCTCATTCTCGGAATGGGAGGCTTGGTAGGTTTTTTGTCCGGTCTCTTCGGTGTAGGCGGAGGATTTCTCCTCACGCCACTTCTTATTATGATTGGTATCCCTCCTGCAGTTGCTGCTGCAAGTGATTCAAACCAGATTGTTGCATCATCTTCGTCAGGTGCATATTCGCATAAGAGGATGGGCAACGTTGATATGAGGATGGGTATCGTAATACTCATTGGAGGTATTGCGGGGAGCACCATAGGTGTTCAGGTTGTAAAGGTATTAAGGCAGATGGGCAATTTTGATTTTGTGCTTAAGGCTGTTTATGTAGTGGTTCTCGGAGGCATTGGCTCTTATATGCTTATTGAGAGCTTGAAAGCAACAAAAGGTACCGTGGGAAAGGAAAAGAAAGGAGAGTCATGTTTCAGGAGATTAATTCTCAAGCTCCCATTGAAGATGGAATTCAGGGATTCAGGAATAAAAATATCTGTTATTTTCCCGTTGCTCCTTGGTTTAATTGTTGGTTTTCTTGCTGCGTTGATGGGTGTTGGAGGTGGGTTTATCATGGTTCCTGCAATGATTTATATCCTGGGGATGCCTACAATCAAGGCAATAGGAACGGATCT
>JBGPQS010000010.1:0-12337 GCA_041489235.1 Thermodesulfovibrionia bacterium | reverse complement strand
GGAGGTGTATTATGAAAAATTTAGTATCTTTTAAAATGAGCAAGATGATATTTCTGACATTTGCGCTCCTGGTCATTTCAATAAATGATTCTTTTGCTTTAGAAAAACCTCTCAAGACAGAGGATGCGAAGGTTCAGGAAGTCACAGGGATTTTTACTCTAATCCTTTATGGTGCAGGACATAGTAATGACATAGAAACCATTGCGATTCTTGATAAGGAAGGTGACCAGTACACCTTCGAACCTTATGCGCCTGAATTTAATTACAGGATAAAAAGAAGCGTTTCTGCCAAAGAGGCACTTGCTGAAGCGGAACAGTTTGTGAGCTGGCATAGTTCATTTCGTCGCGCTCAACTCGGTAAGATTATCGATAACAACGGGAATATCATAGGGTTTGAAGTGAGACCATTGTATCTTCCTACTACCTTTGGTCTTTCTGATGTTCTCGATGTGGATTATTGGCTTAAGGATAGTAAGGTAATTGTCAAAGTGAAGCTTAAACCATCAGTTGAGATGATGCTTCGTGATGGAGACAGATCAAAAGATAAAGATTAAGAAAATAAGTCACGTCATTTTATTATTCGTCTGCGCATGAGCCTGAAAGAGTAGGGAGCAAGGAGTAGAGCCACAGCAAAAATCCAGAGAATGTCCCCCTTAGTCACTGACAATAGTCCTGACGAAAATGACCTGCAGATATTCACAAGGTGATAAAGAGGAGTGAAAAACGCTATCTTTGCAATGACAGGCGGCAGATTGTCAAGGGGAAAGAAGATTCCTGAGAATAAAAACATAGGAGTCATTAAGAGAGTATAAAAATAATTAAAAGACTCTATCCCCGGAACTGTAGCTGCAGCGATGACTGATATCTCGGAAAAAATTAATCCGCTTACAAAAAGGACAGGGATGGCGAGGATTATTAATGGTGAATCCACAAGACCGAATAAAGAAATGACGAGTATGATGATTGTGCCGTATAACATGCTTTTGGTAGCGCCCCACATTAACTCTCCTGCCACAAGATCATCACAATTAACAGGCGTTGCCAGTATTGCATCAAATGTCTTCTGATAGGTCATTCTTACGTAAGTGCCATAAGTACATTCATACGTTGCTGCAAACATAGAAGAGGATGCGATGATACCCGGAGCAATAAAATTTATATAAGGGATGCCATTAATCTCTTTTACGAAAGCACCAAGTCCCAGTCCTAAAGCAACAAGATAAAGAACAGGCTCGACGAAATTCAGAGCTATACTTGATTTGTAAAGCTTTGTATAAACCGTGAGATGTCTCTGCCAGACTCTGAATGCCCTTTTAATGTTCAAGTAATCTCCCCTGTGAGCCGTCGTCCGGTCAGTTTTAAATAAACCTCTTCAAGATTTTCTTTGTACTTACTCATAAGTCTTGATGGTGAATCAATCGTTATAACTTTTCCGGAATCCATAATGGCTACTCTGTCACAGAGTTTTTCTGCCTCATCCATATTGTGAGTAGTGAGTATAAGGGTGGTGTTCTTTGACTTGAGATCATTGAGTTTGTCCCAGACAGAATGCCTGCTATGGGGGTCGAGGCCGATAGTTGGTTCATCGAGGATTAATAACTCCGGATTGTTCATCAGTGACCGTGCGAGGAGGAGCCTTGTTTTCATCCCTCCTGAGAGGCTTTTAATAGCGACAGGAGCCTTTTCTTTTAATTCAACAAAGTCAAGGAGTTCATGCGCAAGGCGAACAGATTCTTTTTTAGGAATGTCAAAATACCTCGCATAGACAATCAGGTTTTCCAGCACTGTTAGATCTGGATCAAGATTATCCTCCTGTGGCATGACACCTATCCGCGACTTTATCAGACTCGGGCTTTTCGCTACATCCATACCAAATACCTGTATATCTCCGGAGGTTGGAGGCATATAACAGTAGATTATGTGCATCACTGTTGTCTTTCCTGCACCATTCGGCCCAAGGAAGCCAAAGCATTCGCCTTTTAAAATTTCAAAATCTATGGCATCCACTGCTCGTAAAGAACCGTAGTCTTTTGTGAGCCGTTTTGAGGTAACAATATTCATAACGTATAATTATAATGTTAAATTATATATAATAAATCAAGAAAGGTCCTGTGTATGGATGAAGTAAAAAAGGAAAAAATTCCAATTAATGTACAACTCCTTTCAGATGCGATCATAGAGCTCAACATATTAAGAAGGAACATTGTTTTATACCCACATGAACATCCCATTTTAAAGGACTCTGTTAAAAGAACAATTGATCTTCTTAAAAAGCTCTTTGAGTTAAGAAGCAATATAACCCTCGGTATTGCAAAAGATGTACTGGTTTTTGATAAGTATACCCTCGACAAGAAAAACCCTGTCTTCCGGGAATTTGCTCTTATTCTTTATAGCAAAGGTGTTGCTGCCATATCATTCTATTCCGGTCTTGATGCGAGGGAACTTATATGGCTGTATGAACTGATAACCATGCGTGAAGGCCCTATCGGAAAGGGTCTGCTTGAACTTGCAGAGAGAAAAGGTCTTAAAAATATAAAAATAAGTCCGGTTGACATTTCAGATTTTGCTTTTGAAAGAGATCGCCTCAGACCAGAAGCCTCAGAAAGAATGATATGGGAGGATTATATTTACGGGTTACTCGAGGGGAAGCTTTCGGGTAAAGATGTCGGAGATATAGTCACTAATATGCCTCCTGAGAAGGTTGCGTCAGTAATAAACATCTCTATGCCAGAGAATGCTTCTGAAGAGACATATGACAAGGTTATATCAACATATCTGAGAAGAAGAGACCGCCTTGGGCTCAGCAGTGAAGTATTTGGTAAGTTTCTCTCTTTCATAGACAATCTCAAGCCACAACTTAAGGCTCTTTTCTTACACAGGGCTTTCAACCGACCTTCCTCTGAAGCAGAGGTTGAAAGATTGCTTTCTGAGCTCAAAGACGAGGACGTCAAAAGGCTGTTCAAGGTCTTTAAGGAACAATCCTTAACGATACCCTACAGTTTGAAAAACATTATTGATAAGCTCGCAATGAGCAAGGAAAAGAATGAGATTGCCTTTGATATAACGCCTAAAGGAAGCACCTTCGTGAATGATATAGAAATAGATAAAAGCATCATTGCGCTTTTTAAAAAGGACAACACAAGCGTCTTTATCGGTAAAAAATATCAAGGCGATATGGATATCATGCTTAAAGGCGTTGAAACAAGAAAAGATAAAATTGCAGAGACATTCAGACAGGAATGTGGTGAAATGACGGAAGACAGAGACTTTTCCGAAGTGATACTTGAGCTCCTTCAGATTGATTCCATCAGTAAGGAAGATTATCTGAAACTGCTCACAAAGCTTTCAGAGCTTGTGAGTGATTTTTTAGAGATGGGAATGTTCCAGGAGATTTGCGATATTTACAATACCATTTATTCTCATTCACTCTCTGGAAGGTTCAAAGACGAAGCTTTGAGCATGGTTCACTATTTCTTCCAATCAGAACAGTTTATCGTCAGGCTTGTAGATGCGCTTAAGTTTTTTGGTAGATATAACAGAGAGGGTGCAGTAAAGCTTACACGGGTGTTAAGGCTTTACCTTATAGGACCTCTTCTTGATGCACTTTCAGATGAGGCTAATCCTACTGTAAGGAAATTTCTCATCACTATACTGAGCACCTTTAGGAGCAATGTTATCCCAGAAGCTGTGATAAGGTTGAATGATAAACGCTGGTATGTAGTGAGAAATATGATAATTCTCATCAGGGAATGTGGTGGAAAAGACTCCCTAAGAGAAGTGATCCCGTTCACGAAAAATGAAAACAAAAAGGTATGTACGGAGGCACTAAAAACGCTCTTACACTTTGGTGATAGTGAAGCCCCTTCATGCCTGAAGGAATACCTTAAGAGCGATGATATGTGGCTCAGAGATCAGGCTATTATCCTTTCAGGCACATACAGGGTTAAGGATATCGTTCCAGACCTTATTGAGCTTCTCGAAAAGAAGGATATGTTTGCCTTCAAATCAGACTGTAAGATATCTGTCATCAGAGCCCTTGCTCAGATAGGTGATCCTCAAGCAATAGAGCCACTAAAGAGACTTTACAGCAAGAAGACCCTGCTTAATAGGGAAGCACTTAATGAGATAAAGGTGGAAATCTTTAAAACTCTTAATGGTTATTCCGCAGATGCAATTAAGCCCCTCATTGAGCTTGGTCTCAAGTCAAAGATCGAAGAGATAAGGTCTATAAGCAAAAGACTCCTTGAAAAGGTCAACCCCTGAAAGGAGGATGAAAGTGCTTGAGAAATTCTTAAAGTTTCTGTCTTACATTGTGACTGCTATGGCTCAATGTTCCCTCTACTCGAATGAACACCCGGCAGTGATTGAACTGTCTGAAAAGGCTTTTGCCATTATGGATGAACTTTACATTAATGATTCGTTAAGTATTACCCTCCTCGGCGGAATGGTTATATTCAATGATATAACTGTCAGCGAGAAGGGAATTTATATGGAAAAATTTATGAAAAGACTTAAAGCAAAAGGTATCGAAAAGATTATCATTCGAAGAGGGATCAGAGCCGAAGAGATCACAAGATTCATAATCCGCATGGCATCGAGGGATGAGAGCCCAGTGAGTAGTGACCATATAGTAGTCGGGACTGTTCATGTGAAGTTCGAGTCTACAGAAGAGGATGCTTCGACAGTAATGGATGCGAATATTCCGAGGCTTAAAGATATCTTTCAGGATGTTTCAAGGTTTAAGAAGCTTGATACTGCTGCCCTTGAAGATGCGGTGTTAAGCTTTATCTCAGCCATTAAAAAGGAGTCAAATGTGATTCGTATATTAAGCAACGTCAAGTCTCATAGCGAATATACATATGTACATTCTTCAAATAGTGCAGTTCTTACGATTTTTCAGGCAGAGCATCTTGGCCTGAAGGGTGAAAACCTACGCGAGGCAGCGATTGCAGGATTGCTTCATGATGTGGGAAAGATGTTTGTTTCTAAAGAAATTCTTCACAAGCAGACAGGACTCAATGAGATGGAATGGAATGAAATAAAAAGGCATCCTGTCTATGGAGCGATGTATTTGAGCTCTCTGAATGATATATCCAGACTTGCCACGATTGCTGCCTTTGAGCATCACTTAAAGTTTGATGGGAGTGGCTATCCAGATACAAAATGGCGTTCGAGGAAGCAGCATATTGTAAGTCAGATAGTTGCGATATCAGATTCCTTTGATGTCCTGAGAATCAATAAGCCTTATGGAGAGGGTCTTGAGGTGAACACTTTAGTTGGCTTTTTGAAAAAGTCAGCGGGAAAGGACTTCAATCCAGTGCTTGTCGATAATTTTGTCAGTGCACTTAAAAAGATAGGTGCCTTTTAGCTATTGCAGACATCAGAACGGTTGTATTCCTTCACATCAATTTTCATCTTTTCTGCAAAGTCATATATCCACAGGTTGACGAGGAGTATCTTCAGCGTCATAAATAAGATGATAGTAGATCGGATCCTGTTGCATACATAAGCCCTGCCTGTGCACGTCTGAAATCATATACTGCCCTGTAATAATTTGTTTCTGCTGTGGTAAGGAGTGTAATTGCATCAAGTACATCTGTTGCAGTACCAATGCCTTCTTTATATCTGATTTTGTTAATCCTCAGGTTTTCTTCAGCCTGACTGACAGCATCCTTTGTAACCTGAATCTTTTCTTTTGCATTCTCCATATCAAGATAATTTATTTTCACTTCAAGTTTTATATCATCAAGAAGTTTATTTCTCTGTTCAAGGAGCTGGTCCCGTTTGTATTTGATCTTTGCTACCTCAGCCTTTGTGCTCCCACCGCTGAAGAGATTGAGATTAAGCCCGAAGATTAAAGACCAGTTGTCATCATGAAGCATATAACGGTTCTCTGAATAATTATATCCACCCAGAGCATAAATTGTTGGATAGTATTCAGATTTTTTGACGATTTCCTCTAAACCTGCAATTTTCAATTCCTGGTCTATTCTTTGGAGCTCGGTCCTCTGTTTTTCAGCATATTCCCATGCTTTATCGAGTTCTATAGTTTGAGGGTTATTTACCGATACATCTACTACAGTAATGTCTTCTCTTAAAGGTCTTGCGAGGATATTGTTAATCCTCGATGCATTAACAGCCCTAACATTTTTCATCGTCAAAAGTTTCTGCCTTGCATCAGACAGCCGTACTTCGGCCTGAAGGAGGTCGTTTTTTGTTATGACACCTTCATTGAAGAGGCTCTGTGCATCTTTTAAGTGTGATTCAAGGCTTTCTCTCTCCTTTTGTGCCACTACGATCATTTTTTCAGTCTCGAGGAGATCACAATATGCATTAATAAAGTCAAGGGCAACAAGGTTTCTTGTCTTCGTTATATCAAGGTTTGTTGCTTCAAGGAGAGCTTTCGATGCATCATACTTCGATGTTCTTGCCCCAAAATCGTACAGTGTTTGATGCACAGTAATTCCATAAGACGGAAAGCTCTTTTCTGATGAATAGGCATTCTGAGTGCCAAAACGAAATCCAGGCTGATGTGCAAAAAGTGTATAATTTGCAGATGCATCGATACTGGGGAGAAATCTCGATTGAGCAACTAAGGTATCAGTGTAAGCGATATCTTTATTGAGAGAAGCAATTCTTAGAATGCGATTTTTTTCTGTTGCGAGTCGCAGCCCCTCAGAAATCGTGATTGTTCCTGAGGTGTTTTCCCTGTTCTTTAAAATCGAACTGCTTGAAGGATCCTCTGCATAACAGATAGTGCAGGTAAAAATTGTTATAATAATAAATAAAAATAGTGTGAGATATCCTGACCTTTGACATTGAAGAGTACATTCATCCTTCATTATAACTTCACCTCCATGAAATATATTCAATGTATATGCGTACTTATATTAACAATAAAACCAGAAGAGTTATCAATATAAAATACTCATTCAGAGCAGGATAAGCACTGTTTTGTATTTCTGTTTGTATCAGACTCTCTCATGTGGTATAGTGTTTCAATAGCGTCGTTTTTAAGTATTCATTTTAAGGCTCAGTAAGGAGGTTGTTCTGGAAAGAAAAAAAATTCGGGTGGGTTTCTTTAAATACTCATGCTGTGCCGGCTGCGAGTTTCAATTTATCTATTTTCAGAGATATATCATTGAAACGCTGAATAACTTTGATTTTGTATTCTGCAAGATGATTACAAGTGGCGGGACACCCGAAGGCCCATTTGATGTGTCACTTATTGAAGGCACAATCACAGAATCATGGCAGGCTGACGAGTTAAAAAGAATAAGAGAAAAAAGCACGTATCTTTTTGCAATAGGGTCATGTGCGATAAATGGTGGGATTCCTGCTCTTAAATCAACCCATCCAGAACTCGAAGTGGAAAAAAAGGTTTATCAAGACCTGTCAACAATCCATTCTATAAGACCCAGTGCGATAGATGCTTATGTTCATGTAGACGGCTTTATAAGGGGCTGCCCTCCCGGAGAAAGAGACCTATGTGAGGCGTTGACATCTGTTCTTGTCGGGAAACAACCTGATTTTCTTGAATATAGTGTGTGCATTGAGTGCAAGTTAAATGGGAACACATGTCTTCTTGTTGCTTATAATATGCCGTGCATGGGACCGGTTACAAATGCTGGCTGTGGCGCACTATGCCCCTCGCATAATAGGGCGTGTTATTCATGCTGGGGACCGATGAGACAAGCCAATACATTGGCGCTCGCAAGAAGATTCGAGGCCATGGGAGAATCTTCCGAGAACATAATCAGGAAGTTTACTCTATTCGGTTCTGTCACTACAGAGTTCAGAAAGGCAGCAGAGTTCTATGAAGATTAGTATTGATTATATTGCCCGTGTTGAAGGAGAAGGAGCAATAAAATTTGATATTGAAAACGGTGCGCTTAAAGACCTGAAGTTGAACATATGGGAACCCCCAAGGTTTTTTGAGGGTTTTCTTTGCAATAGAAGATATGATGAAGTCCCTGATATCGTTGCAAGGATTTGCGGGATATGTCCGGTATCTCATATGACAACTGCGATAAGGGCATTAGAAAAGGCATTAGGTTTTACCCCCGCTCCTGATAGTATCACTCTTCGAAAAGTTATGGCATTGAGCCAGATTGTTTCAAGTCACCTCGTACATCTTTATATGCTTGCATTGCCTGATTATTACAGGCTTTATTCAATACCTGATATGTTCCCGAGGTTTGAGCCAGAGATAAGAAGGCTGAACAGGATGAAAAAGGTGGTGAATGAAGTTACTGCCTTATTTGGAGGCAGGGCGCTCCATCCCGTGTCAATGGTTGTTGGCGGTTTTACCAGCCTTCCCCCAGGAGATAAAATTGAAAAAATCAAGGACGAATTGGAAAATATAAAGGATGATGCAAAAGAAACACTGAGAATGGTCTCAGCTCTCCCGTTTCCTGACCTTACACACAATACAGAATATGTGGCAATAAGTAGCCCTCCTCACTATGCGATAAATGAGGGGTTTATCATATCCCAAAATGGAGTCAAAATAGGGGAAGATGAATATTATTCAATCTTTAAGGAAGATGAGGTTTCATATTCCAATGCAAAGAGGACAGTGATACATGGCAAAGATTCTATTATGGTAGGTGCACTTGCAAGGCTGAATCTTAAATTTGATCTGCTTCATGAGGATGCGAAAAAGGCAGCAGAAGAGACAGGTTTTAAGGTGCCTGATTATAATCCGTTTCATAACAATATAGCTCAGGCAATAGAGATAGTTCATGGAATAAGCGAATGCAGAGAACTTCTTGATAAGGTTATCCTGAGAAAGCCTGAAATTGGAATGAAGGTGAGGGAAGGGGAGGGTATTGCGATAACTGAAGCACCAAGAGGACTTCTCTGTCACCATTATGTCTTAAATAGAAGGGGTGTTGTTGAAAAGGCAAATATCGTTACACCAACTGCACATAATTTTTTGGGCCTTGAAGAGAATTTAAAAAAACTTGTACAGCAGCACATCAATGAGAAAAAAGAAGATATAATGTTGAAATGCGAGATGCTTGTCAGAGCATATGACCCATGTTTTTCATGTTCTGTGCATTAATTTATTTTGTTCAATGTATTCATTTGGTGCATGATGTGAAATGAGAAAAAATACCGTATAAAGTGAGGAGAAACACCATGGAGAGAGTTAAAGAAATTATAAAAGGTGATATGCTTTTTCACCTCTTTCACATGGAGCTCTTAGAAGCATCTGAAGGGTATGCCCGTCTCAAAGCAAAGGTAAAAAAGGAGTTTTTAAACGCCCACCAGATTGCCCATGGAGCTATGATTTTTGCTCTTCTGGATGTCGCATTTGCGATATCTGTAAACTCAATAACTGATGCTGTTGGTGTCCAATGGAGCTTCAATATTTTTCGTTCAACTTCTCTTGATGATTGTGTAGTAGCGGAATCGAAGGTGATTCATAAAGGGAAGAGCCTCATGGTTGTTGAGTTTAAAGCAGAAAGCGAGAACACAAAGAAACTTCTTGCAAAAGGGATGGCGACCGCACTTCCGTTTCCAAGAAAAGCAAAAGAAGAATGAACCGGTAACATTTCAATCATATTCATAAATATCTTGATGAGATGTATCGTTTTCTGATAAACTTACAAAATTGTGTAGCCTGAAACAAAAAAGTAGTATATTTATTTCCCTCATAAAAAAGTATTTGTATGCCAAAGCGTGATGACATAAAGAAGGTAATGATTATCGGTTCAGGACCTATTGTTATTGGCCAGGCGTGCGAGTTTGATTATTCCGGTACCCAGGCCTGTAAAGCCCTTCGGAAATTAGGGTATGAAATCGTGCTGGTAAATTCCAACCCTGCAACGATCATGACAGATCCAAATATGGCAGATGTAACCTATATTGAGCCTCTCAATTTTCATACTCTGAGAGAAATTATTGAAAAGGAACGGCCTGATGCCTTATTGCCTAATCTTGGCGGTCAGACAGGTCTGAATCTTACTTCAGAACTTGCACGTTCAGGCGTTCTTGAAAAATATGGCGTTAAGGTTATCGGAGTTGCTGTGGATGCCATCGAACGGGGAGAGGACCGTATCGCATTTAAAGAGACAATGAACAGGCTTGGCATTGATATGCCTAAAAGCGAACCTGCATACAGTGTACATGAGGCTGAAAGGATTGCTTCAGAACTCGGCTATCCTGTAGTCATCCGGCCAGCGTACTGTCTCGGAGGAACCGGTGGTGGCCTTGTTTATAATGTAGAGGAATTACGTACTGTTGCAAGCCGTGGCATATCAGCAAGTCTTGTGGGCCAGGTGCTGGTTGAGGAATCAGTTCTTGGGTGGGAGGAGTTGGAGCTTGAAGTAGTCCGTGATGCAAAGAACCAGATGATTACTGTATGTTTCATAGAAAATGTAGATGCCATGGGGGTACACACTGGTGACTCATTTTGTACAGCACCTATGCTTACTATTGATCCTGAGCTTCAAAAGCGCCTTCAAAAACATTCTTATGATATTGTAGAAGCCATCCATGTAATCGGTGGTACAAATATTCAATTTGCCCATGATCCCAATACAGGAAGAGTTGTAGTAATCGAGATTAACCCAAGAACTTCACGCTCTTCTGCTTTAGCCTCAAAGGCTACTGGCTTTCCTATTGCGCTCATTTCGTCAATGTTAGCCGCTGGACTGACTTTGGATGAGATTCCCTACTGGAGGGATGGTACCCTTGAGAAATATACTCCGTCAGGTGATTATGTGGTGGTGAAATTTGCCCGATGGGCATTTGAAAAATTTGAAAACGCCGAGGACAAGCTTGGTACCCAGATGCGAGCTGTTGGTGAAGTTATGAGCATAGGCAAGACGTATAAAGAAGCCTTCCAGAAGTCAATCCGTTCTCTGGAAAATGGCCGTTATGGACTCGGATTTGCCAGGGATTTTCATCACAAACCTCTCAATGAGCTGATTGACCTCCTCTCTGAGCCCTCAAGCGAAAGACAGTTTATTATGTATGAGGCATTGCGCAAGGGCGCAAGCGTGGATATGCTCTATAAAAAAACCTATATCAAACCATGGTTTATAGAGCAGATGAAGGAGATTGTAGAACTTGAAGAGAAGATTCTTCAATACAGGGGCAAGGTATTACCTGACGAGCTTTTGATTCAGGCAAAGAAAGATGGTTTTTCAGATCGTTACCTTTCACAGATACTCGGTATTCCTGAAAAAGAAATCAGGCAGAGACGCATCTCTACAGGTATTGTCCAGGGATATGAAGCTGTTCCTGTGAGCGGTGTAGAGAATGCAGCTTATTATTTCTCAACATACAATGCTCCTGATACGGTTAAAACCAGCACAAGACGTAAGATAATGGTTTTGGGGGGAGGGCCAAATCGAATTGGTCAGGGGATAGAATTTGATTACTGTTGCGTTCACGCAGCTTTTGAATTAAAGGATCAGGGAATTGAGTCAATCATGGTCAACTGTAATCCTGAGACTGTGTCAACAGATTACGATACTTCAGACAAGCTTTACTTTGAGCCGCTCACTGTAGAAGATGTGTTAAGCATTTATGAAAAGGAAAAGCCTGAAGGTGTTATTGTCCAATTTGGAGGCCAGACTCCGCTCAATATTGCCAATGAACTGATGAAAGCTGGAGTCAGGATTATAGGTACAACTCCGGAGACGATAGACCTCGCTGAGGACCGGGATCGCTTTCGACAGATGATGCGCAAACTTGGTATTCCTGAACCAGAATCTGATATGGCAAGCAATCTCAATGAAGCGCTTCGAGTCGCAGAGAGGATTGGCTATCCCCTGATAGTAAGGCCTTCTTACGTTCTTGGTGGAAGAGGCATGGAAGTGGTTCATGACGAAGAAATGCTCAGACACTATGTTACCGCAGCCGTGGATGTTACACCAGAGATGCCTATACTGATAGATAAATTTCTGGAAAATGCAATTGAGGCTGAGGCAGATGCTTTGGCTGATGGGAAAGATGCCTTTGTCCCTGCGGTTATGGAACATATCGAATTAGCCGGCATACATTCAGGTGACTCTGCCTGTGTGATTCCGCCTGTCAGTATTCCTGACAATCACATTAATACAATTTATGAGTATACAAGAAGGATTGCTATAGAGCTTAATGTTATAGGCCTAATGAACATTCAATACGCCATAATGAATAATGTTGTGTACATTCTTGAAGCTAACCCTCGTGCCTCTCGAACAGTACCTCTGGTTTCAAAGGTCTGTAACATACCTATGGCACGAATTGCTACACAGCTTATGCTTGGTAAGAAGCTCGTTGACCTTAATCTAAAACCCAGGTTATTTCGACATTTTGGAGTAAAAGAAGCAGTCTTTCC
>JBGPQS010000009.1:0-13209 GCA_041489235.1 Thermodesulfovibrionia bacterium | reverse complement strand
TTGCTTCCTCCTTTTATACTGAAACGTTACTCTTATTAAAGCACTTAGTATGCCAGCTAATTTTAGCTTTATTATCAATAGGTTACATTTGATATGCAGTATTTATACTGCATGTGAAGATGCAAAATATTACTGCAGGTTGTCTCGTGGAATGATTGTCTTTAAAGCACATATAATTACCATCTTTTTTCTATTTAATAACTTTCATTTTGTGGTAATCTATAACATTAAACAAATAAGGAGGGGGTATGATGTCATTATTTAAAAGAATTTCACCTTTTATCATTTTGCTTTTTGGACTTTCTTTAGGTAGTTGCTTGCAGAGTGCAGCACAACCAACAGCAAAAGTCGATACAGGCCTTGAACAACAATTGCCACCGTATAGCGGACCAAAAGCTCGGGCTGCAGTGGCAAGGTTTGATTGGAAGGTAGGCTCCCATGGGAGCAGCACTACTACCATAAGGGGCGCCGGGGATCAACCAATAACGATAACTCATGAGCATTCAGGTGTCATGGGCGGTTTGAGAGATATGCTCACCACAACACTTGTGCAGAGCAAAAGATTTAGGGTTGTTGAAAGACAGGAACTCGGTGCGATTCAGGAAGAAATAGCACTCGGCGAGAAAGGCTATGCAGAACAAGCAACTGCTGTCAAGAAGGGTAAAATAAAAGGTGCTGACATGCTCGTAGTAGCAGCCGTTACTGGATGGGACCCCGGAACTTCGGGAACTGGTGGAGGTATTGGTCTTGGGACAAGAGGGTTTCTTGGTGGTGTCCTTGGTGGTGTAAAAAAATCCACTATGGCTATGGACATTAGAATCATTGATACAGCCACATCAGAAGTCCTTGCAGCGACAAGGGTTGAAGGAGAAGCTACTGATATAAACCTCGGTTTTCTGGCGGGTGGAATTATAGGGAATGTTGGACTGGGTGGTGCACTCTCTACATATGCAAATACTCCTATGGAAAAAACCATCAGGACATGCATCTACGAAGCTGCCAAATATATCATTGAAAATACCCCCAGGGAATATTTCAAATACTGAGCTGATAGATTAAAGCAGATACTCTGCGAGGTTTATCTTATATTTATTGAGGTCCAGGATTTTTACTATGGACCTCAAATATCTTCCTTTTTCGTCTTTTTCAGCAAGGCTCACCACCAGACCGCGAACCTTTTTCCCCTTGTTATCAACAATAATTAAGACCCTCGGTCTGTCTGCAAAGACCGCATTACTTTCATAAACAAGGCCGAGCTCTTTCGTGTCGAGCATCACGAGTGTCCCTACAGGAAATACTCCAACCAAATTGATAAAAAACTTAAACAATAACGGATCAAGATCAACACCTGATCTTTCCATCATGACACTAAGGGCTTTATCAGGAGACATCGGGATCCTTGAATAGACTCTTGAGGACGTCATTGCATCAAACTGATCTGCAAGACAGACTATTTTCGAGTAAAGGTCGAGTTGCTTGTATTTTCTTACCTGCGGATACCCGGAAAAATCAATGTTTATATGGTGCTCAAATGCAACAATTACAGACCTTATCGCCGTACTGTCAAAACTTCTTAACTTTAAAATCGCCATCACACCCCAGATAGGGTGCATCTTTATGCGTTTCCATTCATCCTCAGTAAAGCTGGTTGGCTTATTAAGCACATCCTGAGGAATCTCAATTTTTCCAATGTCATGAAAAAGTGCCGCAAGACCAAGCTCTGTGAGCACCTTCTTGTTTAATCCTAACCTCTGACCAAGAGCGATAGAGAGTACACTCACATTCACTGAATGATGATAGGTATATTCATCATAATCCTTGATTGCAGTCATGCTGATGAGAACCTGCTCTTCTTCCAGTAACTGGTCAACTATAGTCTCGACAAGCCTCTTTGCCTTTCTTATATTAACCTTTTCTCCTGACCTGAGCTTTGTGATCACGCCTTTTATATACGAAACTGCATTGAAATATGTCTTTTTTA
Source organism: Thermodesulfovibrionia bacterium (assembly GCA_041489235.1). Classification (GTDB taxonomy): domain Bacteria; phylum Nitrospirota; class Thermodesulfovibrionia; order Thermodesulfovibrionales; family SM23-35; genus VGWZ01. The sequence goes on along the minus strand of JBGPQS010000009.1, from coordinate 11,228 downwards.
TAATTTTTCTCCTGTCCATATCTTCACCAACTGCAATCTTTTTTAATCTATCTATTCCGATAGTGTCTGATTCAGACATTCTGCTTACTATCGTCTCATAGGGTTCCTCTGAAAAACCAGAATCAATAAATGCTTTCAAAAATAACTGAATATCATCAGGTTCCACAATATTCTTAAAAATAACACTCCCGATCTCTCTTCTCTTAAATTCCTTCACAAGAAAGTCAAAATTAAGAAGGTATTCAAGTGAATAACGTATTCGTGAACCATTGATATAAAAGAACTCACCCATGAGCTCGAGTAATATGGTCCGCTCTGACTCTATCAGCGGGTTAATCAGTGCTGAAAATTTTTCGATTGCTGTCCTTACCGCCACATTTCCAGGATCATGAATAAGAGAGGTTTTCAACACAATAGAGAACTGATTAATGATATCTCTTGCGATGATATGAATTTGTCTTTCTTCTTTATTGACCATGCTCAATCCTCTTTATCGCAGTATAAGAAAATTCCCTCAGGACTTTATTATGAGAGTCTCTATACTCATGAAGTAAGGGGAGTGCATCTTTATTGCCAAGCAGGCCGAGACAGAATGCTGCACATGCCTTGTTTTCAGAATGCTTTACCCTTCCGAAAAAATGCTTTTTCTTTAATATACGCACCAGAGAGTCAAACACCTCTTCATCTTTCCATCTTGAAAGAGCCTCATAAAACTCTTTTTTCTCCTCTAAATCTTTTTCTTTAAACATCTTGTCAGAGATCTTTTCAATGATTATCTTTTTAGAAGCATCCAGCCCAAGGCTGCTCATCGCTTTTACCGAGGCAATTCTCACCTGCACATCTGAATCATCAAGACACTCTCTGAGGGTCTGGAATACTCCTTGCCCACCCATTTCACCAAGTGCCCTGATGACTTCTTTTCTTACCCTAACATCTCCGTGCCTGATGGTTCTCAGGAAAAATTCAACAGCCCCTTTGTCTCCGATATTCCTGAGGATATAAATGATGTTCCTGACAACATACCATCTCTGATCATCAAGTCCGCGCGCAAGTGTCCTTATATCTTTTCTCCCCACTATGATAAGTGCTTCTATGACTTTCTTCCTTACATGTATGGTCTTTAATTCTCCGAGAATTTTTACAAGTGGTGATATTGCGTTCTTATCTAACAATTCAACAAACTCACTAAAAACCTTCTCCTCAATTTCTATACCACTGTCCAGAACCTCACCAAGAAGGCTTATTATTTCCTCGGCTCCAGGGTAGAGGAGAATCATTCTCATGTATTTCTTTACCTCTTCCGGGTATAACGGACTCTCGAGCATTTCTTTTGCTTCCTTCATCACTGCTAATACCACATTTATGTCTCCATGCTTCATGGAAAACTTAATGGTTTCCTTAAGAAACATCAGGGCATCTTCGAGAAGATTGCTCGCTCCTTCAGACTGGTAGAGGATTTCAAAAAGGATCGCCACAAGCTTTTCCGTTTTATCAGCAGTATCTTTTTCCATCTCTGTCAGGAGCATCTGTAAATCTCTATCCGTAATCGGAATAATGGGGATATCTTTCACTTCCTCTTCTCTTATCCCCTCTACATACGCCTTCATGAGGTTATCAACATCAGAGGACTCGTCTTTGACTTTATTTACCGCCTTCGTCTCATAATCCTCTTCGTCACCATCAATAAGAAATGCCTCATCAACAATATACTGGATATTCTGAAAATCCTTTTCCCATAAGAGAGTCACCACATCATCATCCAGATTTTCCCTGTCGAAATCGAGCGCGATAATCTTCAAGAACTCCTCAAGTTCCTCCCTGGGCAATCCTTTCTTAAAAGATATCTCCCTTAATCCATCTTTGAAGAAAAAAAGTGCAAGATTATCTTCCTTTTCCGGATTATAATATATCTGCTCTGAATCGTAAGAAATACTATTTTGCTTTATCTGTAACACGAGGTCATCCTTATAATCAAAATAGTTCTGAAACCGTGCATATGAATCTTCAAGTGTCTTTATGTAAATTGGATTGTTCTGGGGGTACATTCTAAGCGTTTTTTTGGCTTTTATGATGTTCTGGAGGACATCTTTTACTTCTTTTATACCTTCAGACGGCTCCATATATAAAAGTTACCACACTACTCTTGAAGGTGTCAAACGTTAGATGAGGAGTATCCTTCTTTCTCTGGCAAAGTTCTTGATAATCATCGAGGCTTGATAAAGTCTCTGAAGCCTCACATTTCTCCATCTGATGGACTGTATATCACTATGTGGAAACTTCTCTGCCCTGATTTCTGCTTGTGTCTTCATCAACTCATGGTATATCCCTTTGAGGGAATCATCATCGAGTGACTTTAAAAATATAGGATTAACCGTCAAATAACCTTCTGCAATATCATAGGTAACTGCCTTGATACTTTTTCCTCTTACTGTAGGCATTAGTTTTCCTTTTTCCTCACAAAAATTCTTGCTATGAGTATCCCCACTTCATAAAGAACGATCATGGGTATAGCCATCAAAGTCTGGTTAAACGCATCAGGTGTCGGAGTAAGAATAGCTGCAGCAATAAAGGCAATTAAGATAGCGTATTTTCTGTTTTTTGCAAGTGTCTTTGGAGTAACAACGCCTATACGTGTAAAAAAGATTATCGCAATAGGGAGCTCGAAAATTAATCCAAATGCAAGTATAAATTTAATACAAAAGTCAACATAACTCCCTACAGAAATCATAGGGGTCATGGAGCCTGTTTTATAGGTAAGAAGAAAACCCATTGCAAAGGGGAGAACCAAAAAAAAACAGTAGAGCGCACCAAGCATAAAAAATACTGTGGTGATCACCACAAAGGGGATTACATATTTTCTTTCTTTTTGGAGCAGGCCGGGTGATATAAACTTCCAGAGCTGTAAAAATATCACGGGGAGAGATATCATCAGACCTGTAATCATAGAGACTTTCATATGCATCCAGAATGCTTCCGCAGGGGCAAGAAATACAAGTGGAGGGACCTTAATACTTTTTTCTATCATCAGTACAAAAGGCGGTGAGAGTCTGAATGAAATATCACTTCTCAATGGAAAGGTTAAAAATCTAAACAGATCTTCTGAATAGATAAAGGCCACAATAAATCCTATGGAAAAGGCAACCAGAGCGATGATAATTCTGTTCCTCAGTTCTGAAAGATGCACTGTAAGTGACATCTTATTATCTTCCATCTCGACCTTCTTTTATTTCCTCTTTTTCACCCCTTTTATTTACATCCGTTTCTGTCCCTTTTCCAAGAGAGGTATCTATAGCGTCCTTAAACCCGGTCTCCACCTGCTCCTTTACCTCCTGTAATGACTTTTTTAATTCAGATCCGCTCTTTACTACATCTTGAATATCAGTGGTATCAACGGTCTCCTTAAACTCAGTCTCTACCTGTTCCTTTACATCATGTAAAGACCTCTTTAATTCAGCAAGCGCTTTGCCAAGTGCTCTGCCTAATTCAGGAAGCCTTTTGGGTCCGAAAACAAGAAGGGCAACAATAAATATTATTATTAATTCCTGGAAACCAATGTCAAACAATCTATCACCTATTCCTCTTCATATACTTTCTTTATTTTTTTCTTTTCATATGGCAATAAAAATGACACTGAGAGCATTAGCCTGTACTCAGGATTTTTATTTGTGAGACCAAACCCTAAACCTAAAGTTGTATATATCATGTCTGTAGTCTTTAGCCTGTAGCCAATCCTCCCTTCTGTAGAATTAAAGTGGTGAGAATCATGGCTTTTTTTAGCAATCAATTCAGCGAGGAAATTAAAATTATGTGAAGCTGCAAAATCCAATCCTGCCAGAAAAGAGAATTCATCATTATGCCTTCCTGTACCCGGTCTTTCGTAAAAAAGGTTTACATGTCCATTTACAGGACCTACCCTTTTACTTGCAATAAGGCCAATGCCAACCCGTCCATCTGTACTGAATTCATCCCGTCCCGATGGGAGAGAGGCGGTGATGATATATGCGATAGATGGCCCGTATTTGCCCTCATCAAAAAACCTGTGTTTAATCCCAAAGGCAATATCTTCAAACCCATCTACTGTATCAGCCCATTTATGTATATAAGGGACTGTCATATTGAATTCAATGTTGTCTGTAATGCCATATGCTGCCTTGAAAATAACTCTGTAGAAATCTGGCTCCATTAATATTTCAGCACCTGTAGAAAATGCGAATTTGCCTTTCGGAAGACTTTCAGCACTGAAGGTTGAAAAAATCCCATAGGGTTCTGTAGGCTGAAGACCGGTTATATCAAAACCATAGGAATTTTGGTGTAAAAAGAGGAGCACCAGAATAATAAGAGGCAGAAAGTACTTTTTCATTGCTAAAAATAACAGAAAAAACTTAGAACTGTCAATGAATTAAACACCTTCCATAATCAAGTATGTTGACAAATTTCCACTGCTAAAAATATAATTACTAAACTACTTACCTCGGCAGTCATTACTCTTAGAGACATACGAGGGCTACAGGAGGCAACTATGGCAGAAGGTATTCAAGAAGTTAGTTCATCTACTTGGGATAGCGATGTGCTCAAGTATCAAGGACTTGTAATGATTGATTTCTGGGCTGCATGGTGTGGTCCTTGCAGGATTGTTGCTCCTACAGTTGAGGAGTTAGCAAAAGAGTATACCGGAAAAATAAAAGTCATGAAATTAAACACTGATAATAATCCAGACATTGCAAGTAAATATAATATCATGGGAATACCCACCCTTATGTTTTTTAAAGATGGTCGTAAGCTTGACCAAATAGTAGGTGCGGTTCCGAAACAGCAGCTCAAGGAAAAAATAGAATCTCTTCTTCTCTCATAATGGAGTTCAACATAACTATTATCTTTAGAAGGATCACAAAACTTCTCATCAGGCTTTTTCTTTCTCGTCAAAAAAGAACCGGGAAGTTTTTTTTAATTCTATTCTCCTTAATTGTTATCTTTTCTTTTTCTTCATGCACAACAAAAGACAATGCGGGGGCAAAACCCGAGTCTTCACAAATTGGAAGAACAGCGCCTGAATTTACACTGAACAACATTAACGGAAACCCGATGAGCCTCTCAGACTTCAGAGGTAACGTGGTCCTGTTACAATTCTGGGCAACATGGTGCCCTCTGTGCAGAAATTCAATAAAAGACTTAGGACCTGTGTATGAACACTATAAGAGTAAAGGGTTTCACATACTCGCCATTTCCTTAGATACAGGCCAGAATGTCAAGGATAAAATAACGGCATTTGCCGTTCAGCATAAAATGAATTATCACATACTTCTTGGAGACAAAAAAACAGCCTCAAACTATAGCGTGAACGGTATCCCGACAAGCTTTCTTGTGGATAAGGAGGGGAGGATTAGAAATTATTACCTTGGATATCAACCGGAATTTGCAAAGGATTTAAACAAAAGTATCGAGGAACTTCTCTGAATGTTTGAAACACTCAGTACTAAATTAGAATCCATATTCAAAAAATTAAAAGGGAAAGGCCTTTTAAAAGAAGAGGATATCGACAGTGCTCTTAAAGAGATACGGCTTGCCCTTTTAGAGGCAGACGTCAACTTCAAGGTAGTAAAAGATTTCATTCTAAAGATCAAAGAAAAGGCTATAGGTAAGGAGATACTTGAAAGCCTTACACCCGGACAACAGGTAATAAAAATAGTAAATGAAGAACTCTGTGAACTCCTTGGAAAAACAAACAGCAGGATACAGCTATCCCCTAATCCTCCTACCATCATAATGATGGTAGGGCTCCATGGCTCAGGAAAAACCACAACTGCTGCAAAATTAGCACGGATATTCAAGAAAGAAGGCAGGAGACCAATGCTCGTGGCAGCAGATCTGCAGAGGCCTGCTGCAATAGATCAGCTTGTGACACTTGGTTCTCAAATAGATGTTCCTGTCTATCATTCGAAACAATTAAAAGACCCTGTAACCCTATGTGAGGAATCATTAAAACATGCGAGAATTGAAGCACGGGATATTGTCATCCTTGATACTGCGGGAAGGCTTCACATTGATGACTCACTCATGACTGAGTTAAGAAAAATAAAAGAAAGAGTCCCGCCAAAAGAAGTGATCTTTGTCGCAGACGCAATGACAGGACAGGATGCGGTCAATATCTCAAGAAACTTTAATGAACAGATAGGTATTGACGGGATAATACTCACCAAGATGGACGGAGATGCCCGGGGAGGGGCAGCACTCTCGATAAGAGCGATTACCGGGAAGCCGATAAAATTCATCGGTGTGGGAGAGAAGATTGACATGCTCGAGCCGTTCCACCCTGAAAGAATTGCCTCAAGGATACTCGGTATGGGCGATGTGTTGAGTTTAATAGAACACGCACAGAAATCATTTGACCAGAAAGAAGCTGAGCAACTCCAGAAAGCGATAATGGATGAATCTTTTACATTCGACGACCTTAAGGATCAGCTCAAAAAGCTTCGCACCATGGGGCCATTAGAAAATATACTCAGTATGATACCGGGCTTTAACAAAATGAAGAATATCGACGTAGATGAAAAGGATCTTATTAAAATAGAGGCGATAATAAACTCAATGACAAAAAAGGAAAAAAGGAATCACGCTATCATTAACGGGAGCAGACGAAGAAGAATCGCCATCGGGAGCGGGACAACTGTTCCGGATGTGAACAGAGTCGTAAAGCAATACGTTGAAATGAAGAAAATGCTCAAGATGTTTAAAGGCAAAAAAGGATTTAAATTGCCAAAATTCCTGCCCTTTTGAATTACCACCCCTCTTGACACAGCAATGAATTAATTGGTAAATTATTAGCACTTAACCACTGAGAGTGCTAAACATGACCATGCTGGATGAAAGAACAAAAAAAATACTTTATGCGGTCGTCGAAAATTATATAAACTTCCCTGACCCCGTAGGATCAAGGACTGTAGCGAAGAGCTATTCTTTCGGTCTCTCTCCTGCAACTATCAGGAACGTAATGGCTGACCTTGAAGAGATGGGCTTCCTCTTACAGCCCCATACATCAGCAGGCAGGGTTCCGACAGACATGGGTTACAGATTTTACGTGGAATCACTTGTAGCCGAAAGTGCCTTTTTACACAAAGAACCCCTCCGGGAACTTTATAAGAGACTAGAGACCCTTAGGGACAATATAGACATCCTTTTTAGCGAGACCACAAAAACCATCTCTACGTTATCCCATTACCTTGGGATTGCCATGTCTCCAAAGCCAGAGGTGACAACCCTGAAAAAAATTGAAATCCTCAAATACAAGGATGATAAAATTGCTGCGATTCTCTTTACTGATAAAGGAATGATTAAAAATAAGGTTATATCGCTTGGTGCTGAAATTACCCAGAAGGATCTCAACAGGATTGCGGGATACCTTAACTCGGAATTCTCCGGACATACATTTGATGAAATCCGCCAGAAAGTAGTACAAGAGATGTCAAAAGAGAAGATTATGTGTGATCGCCTTATTTCAAGGGCACTTAAAATCTGTCAAGAAGCTTTCTGTTTTCTCTACGGCGACCTTTTTGTATCAGGACTTTCAGAAGTACTTGACCTACCTGACTTTACTGACCTTAAAAAAATAAAAGAACTCTCACGTGCAATAGAGGACAAACACACGATAATAAAGCTCCTCGACAAGCTCTCAGAACTTGATGGCGTTCAGATAATAATTGGCTCGGAAAATTCAATGGATGAGATGAAAAAATTCAGCATTGTGGTTTCTGCATGTAAAGAAGGCGACCGACCAATCGGTGTCGTTGGCATAATCGGACCTACAAGGATGAACTATTCAAAAGCTATTTATATTGTTGATAATACGGCAAAATTCATTACAAGAATGCTTGCAGAAAGATAGGGGGGACTTTGCGAAAACGCAGGATGAACGAATATCAACCAATTTTAAATAAAGAAGAAAACATAGCTGAAGGCACAGAAACTGTTCAAGAAGTACCCGATGAGGATAAAGACCGACTCACCTCTGAACTTCAAGAGATAAATGACAAATTCGTACGACTTTACGCTGAATTTGAAAATTATAAGAAAAGGATTAATAAAGATAAAGAAGAACTCGTAAGATATGGCAATGAAAGTCTTATCTTCGAGCTTCTGCCTGTCATTGATAACCTTGAAATGGCGTTGAAACATTCTTCACACGACCTCAACACAGGGATCGTACAGGGAGTAGAAATTACACTGAAAGAAATCCAGCGGGTACTCGAAAAATTTGGACTCATTCCTATCGACGCATCTGGTAAACCCTTTGACCCAGCAGTACATCATGCCATAACACAGGTTGAGAGGGATGACGTTGCGGAAAAGACTCTAGTAGAGGAGTTCAGGAAAGGATATATGCTCTGGGATAAAGTATTGAGACCGTCACTTGTAGCGGTTTCTAAGAAACCTTTTACAGGTCAGGAAAAAACAGAAGAACAAATAGAAATCATAGAGGAGGAATCTTGATATGGGAAAAGCAATTGGAATAGACCTTGGAACTACTAATTCTGTTGTATCAGTTGTACAGGGTAATGAAACAGTAGTGATTCCGAACCAGGAGGGAAGCAGAACAACACCTTCCGTTGTTGCCTTTACAGAAAAAGGTGAAAGGCTTGTTGGTCAGATAGCAAAAAGGCAGTCGATTACAAACCCTGAAAATACGATATTCTCCATAAAGAGACTTATGGGAAGAAAATATAACACGCCCGAAGTAGAACATGCAAGGAAAAGACTTCCCTATAAAATTGTCGCGGCACCGAATGGTGACGCCCATGTAGAGATAAGAGGCAAGGGATATTCTCCACCTGAGATCTCTGCAATGATTCTTCAAAAACTCAAACAGGCTGCTGAGGATTATCTCGGGGAACCAATAACAGATGCAGTGGTCACTGTACCTGCTTATTTTGATGATAGTCAGAGACAGGCAACAAAAGATGCGGGAAAGATTGCAGGACTGAACGTCCTGAGAATTATAAACGAACCCACAGCTGCTTCACTCGCATATGGTATGGACAAAAAGAAAGAAGAAAAGATTGTGGTCTATGACCTCGGAGGTGGAACGTTTGATGTATCAATACTTGAAATCGGGGAAGGAGTCATCGAGGTAAAATCAACAAATGGAAATACCTATTTAGGGGGTGATGACTTCGATCTCAGGATTATGGACTGGATGGTCGAAGAATTCAAAAAAGACCAGGGTATAGACCTCAAAAAAGACAAGATGTCATTACAGAGGCTGAAGGAAGCTGCTGAAAGGGCCAAAATAGAACTCTCAACAGCACTGGAGACAGAAATTAATTTACCATTCATCACCGCTGATGCATCAGGACCAAAACATCTCCTTATGAAATTGCCAAGGTCAAAATTCGAACAGCTTGTTGGAGATTTTATTGAACAGTCAATAGGCCCTTGTAGAAATGCCCTATCTGATGCAAATCTTTCTTCATCAGACATAGACGAAGTCCTGCTTGTAGGAGGTCAGACAAGGACTCCAAAAGTACAGCAAACAGTGCAGAGTTTTTTTGGTAAAGAACCAAATAAGACGGTAAATCCTGATGAGGTAGTTGCCGTGGGAGCAGCGATTCAGGCTGCAGTTCTTAAGGGAGATGTAAAAGAAGTTCTCCTGCTCGATGTTACTCCCCTCTCGTTAGGTATCGAGACACTCGGCGGAATCTTTACAAAAATTATTGAGAGAAACACCACTATTCCGACAAGGAAAAGTCAGATATTCTCCACCGCAACTGACAACCAGCCCGCTGTTTCCATAAAAATCTTTCAGGGAGAAAGGGAGATGGCTGCAGACAACAGACTCCTTGGTAATTTTGAGCTTATCGGGATTCCACCTGCACCACGGGGAGTTCCACAGGTAGAAGTAACATTCGATATTGATGCAAATGGTATTCTTCACGTCTCTGCAAAAGATCTCGGTACAGGCCAGGAACAGTCTATACGAATCACTGCATCAAGTGGACTGAGTGAAGATGAAATAAAAAAGATGACGCGTGACGCCGATTCACACTCAGAGGAAGACAAAAGAAAGAAACAGCTTGCAGAAGCAAGAAATGAGGCTGATACACTTATTTACTCAGTCGATAAATCTTTGAGAGACTTAAGCGATAAACTCACTGAAACGGAGAAAAAAGATATCGAAGATGCTCTTGAAAGATGCAAAAAGGCAAAAGACACAAGTAATGAGGTATCTGAAATAAAATCAGCTACAGAGAATCTCACAAGGACATCCCACAAACTGGCAGAACATATTTACAAGACTTCAGGAGATCAAGCCGGTGCCGGTGCTCCTGGAACTGGAACTACATCAGAGGCAAAAAAACCTGAAGAAGAGGTTGTAGAGGCAGAATTTGAGGAAGTTGACAAGGACAAGGATAAGAAGGAGTAATGAAGGACTACTATGAGATTCTTGGTGTATCGAGAGATGCAACTGAAGCCGATATAAAAAAGGCATTCAGACAGCTTGCACTCAAATACCATCCTGACAGAAATCAAGGAAACAAAGATGCAGAAGAAAATTTCAAGGAGATAAACGAGGCATACTCCTGCCTGTATGATCCTGAAAAAAGAGCTCATTATGACAGATTCGGTACCGTTGAAGGTATCGGAGCTGGTTTTAGCCCATTTGGCGCAGGTTTTGGTGATATATTTGAAGACATCTTTGGAGATTTCTTCGGAACATTTACCGGTCAACGTAGAGCACGACCAACAAAAGGAAGTGACCTTCGATATGACCTTGATCTCACACTCATGGAAGCAGCTTTTGGTACTGAAAATATTTTAGAAGTACCAAGATGGGAAAACTGCACTGATTGTAATGGAACAGGCTCAATTCCTGGAAAAGGACCTGCGACATGCACAAATTGTAAGGGGACAGGTCAGACAAGATTTCAGCAGGGATTTTTTAGCATCGCCAAAACATGCGGGAAGTGTGGGGGTACAGGAAAGATTATCACAGACCCTTGCAAAACATGTAAAGGTCACAGCAAAGTAAAAAAATCCAGAAGTATCACAGTTAAGATACCTGCCGGTGTAGATACAGGTTCAAGACTCAGAATGTCTCATGAGGGAGAGATAGGCTCATATGGTGGTCCTCCTGGCGACCTCTATATTTTCCTTAATGTTGAAGAACACCCGTTTTTTAAGAGAGATGGAAATGACCTCTATTGTGAGGTTCCTCTGACATTCCCTCAAGCAAGCCT
>JBGPQS010000008.1:0-13256 GCA_041489235.1 Thermodesulfovibrionia bacterium | reverse complement strand
TCAAAAGATGTGAATATGCCCCATGATAATATAAAGAGAGCTATCATGAAAGGCACAGGTGAGCTTCCCGGAGTATCTTATGAGGAATCCATCTATGAAGGGTATGGCCCGGGTGGTGTTGCAATACTCATAGAAGTACTTACTGACAATAGAAACAGAACAGGTCCCGAGATAAGACATATTATGACCAAGAGCGGAGGGAATTTAGGAGAAGCTGGTTGTGTTGCCTGGATGTTTACACAAAGAGGATATATTCTTGTTGAAAAAACAAAGATTGACGAAGATGCAATAATGACAATAGCTCTTGACGCAGGCGCTGAAGATATGAGAAATGACCCTAAAGAAGAAAACTACGAGATTATCACAGCTCCTGAGGACATGAACAAAGTAAAGGCCTCTGTCGAAGCATCAGGCATCCCGATATCTCTTGCAGAGATCACAATGCTTCCTAAGAGTTATAGTGTCCTTGATGAAAAGTCAGCAGAGCAGATGATGAGGTTGATAGATGCACTTGAAGATCATGAGGATGTCCAGAATGTATATACCAATTTCGATATCTCTGACGAGGTGATGGCTAAGGTTGCCACATAGAAGAACTTTTTCCATTCGTGCTACCGTTAAGAGAAGGTTCCTTGCGGGACTCTTGGTCACAATCCCCATTATTGTTACCTTTGTCATAATTGGAACATTCTTCAGATTTGTTGATGGTTTTCTTGAGCCCATTTACTACGGAATTTTTGGCTACCATGTCTATGGTCTCGGTTTTATATCAGCAATAGTGATTATTTTTATTATAGGTCTTGTCTCAACAAATGTCTTTGGGAGAAAGGTCATAACCTTCTTCGAAAAAATTATATTGAAAATACCTGTATTCAAAGGCATATATACAGCGATCAAACAACTTGTTGATGCTTTTTCACCTGAACGTCAAGGTACGGCTTTCAAGAAATTTGTTATTGTTGAATATCCAAGAACGGGTGTTTTCGTATTTGGATTCCTTACAAAGGAATATACTATTAAAGAACAGAAAGATGGGACTGAAATCTATCTGAGGGCAGTGTATATTCCCACAAATAACCTTTATCTTGGTGAGATAGTCCTTTTCAAGGAAGAAGATGTGCATTATACTGACATCCCTATAGATGAAGGGATTAAGATCATCCTTTCAGGCGGGATTGCTACCCCTGCAAGGATACCTGAGTCGAAATAATGAAGATAATGTGTGTGGTGTTAGCCGCAGGGGTTGGAAAGAGGATGAATTCATCTTTGTCAAAGGTTCTCCATATACTGCATGGTACTCCAATGCTCCAGTATGTCTTAAATACCCTTTATGAACTTAACCCTCTCAGGATTGTTGTGGTGGCAGGAAAACATCTTAAAGAAATAAAAGAATCTATAGGAGATGCCAATGTGATCTCTTTTGTTCAGCAGAAAGTGCCAATGGGTACAGGAGATGCACTTCTCAAGGCATGGACTGCACTCAAAGGATTTCAAGGGACAGTTGTGGTGGTGAACGGAGATACACCATTGATTATGTCAAAGACACTTAAAAAGTTCTTGACCCTTCACAGTAAAAAGAAAAATAGCATCTCCATGCTCTCATTTATTGCTGAAGACCCTGGTTCATATGGGAGGGTCATCAGAGATGGCGCAGGTGACATTAAATCAATCGTCGAGGACAGGGATGCAACAGAACGTCAGAAAAAGATAAAGGAAGTAAACAGCGGGGTTTATGCGATTGAGACTGATACGCTGCATCTCTTAAAGGAGATAAAGCTTAATGAATCAAAAGGTGAATATTACCTCACAGATATAATCGGGGTTGCGAAAGATAAGGGAATAAAGATAGGTGCATATTGCATTGGCTCTGAAGATGAGTTTACGGGTGTGAACACCAAAAAAGATTTTGAAAAAGCAAGGCAGTTAATGAGAGACAGGATAATAAAAAAGTGGGTGAACAGAGGTATTTGCTTTATAGATACCAGTTCAGTATATATATCAACGGACGTGAAGATAAACAAAGGTACAATAATTTATCCAAATGTTCATCTCGAAGGTAATACAAGAATAGGAAGAGGATGTACAATCTATCCTAATGTTCGGGTTCAGGATAGTATCATAGGAGATGGTGTGATTATTAAAGATTCGACACTTATTGAAGGGTCTCTGGTAAAGCGTAAGGCTTCAGTTGGACCATTTGCTCACATAAGGCCGGGTTCTGAAATTGGAGAAGAGGTAAAGATAGGAAATTTTGTTGAAGTGAAGAAATCAGTAATCGGCTCCCATACAAAAGCATCTCACCTTACCTATCTCGGAGATTCAAAAGTCGGGAAGAATGTCAATATTGGAGCAGGTACAATAACCTGTAACTATGATGGATATAAAAAACATGTTACAATCGTAGAAGACGATGTGTTCATAGGAAGTGATTCCCAGCTAATTGCTCCTGTAAAGATAGGGAAAGGTGCGTACGTTGGTGCAGGTTCTACAATAACAAATGATGTCCCTTCTCTGGCACTTGGCATGGGGAGAACAAGACAAATAAATATCAAAGACTGGGTTCTGAGAAAGAAGTTAAAAGTGAAAAAAGAAAGAAGCAAAAGAGCTAAGAGCTAAGAGCAACAACCTATGTACTTTGCTCTATGCTTTGTGCTGATGAAGATATGTGTGGAATAATTGGCTATATAGGTAAAAGAAATGCAGTATCAGTGATACTCGAAGGGCTGAAGCGTCTTGAGTACAGGGGATATGATTCTGCAGGCATTGCGTTTTTTTCTGATAAGGGCATTGAGGTGAGAAGAAGTACCGGAAAGATAAAAGAACTGGCCTCGCTCTTTGAATCAGAAAAACCATTCAGTCACACTGCAATAGGTCATACGAGATGGGCTACTCATGGGAGGCCCACAGAGGAAAACGCCCACCCGCACAAATCTCACAGCATTGTATTAGCACATAATGGAATTATCGAGAATTACTTTCATCTTAAAGAGCAATTGGTAGAAAAGGGATATCAGTTCATGTCAGAAACAGATACAGAGGTTCTCTGCCATCTTATAGAAGATTATGCGAAGACATATCCATTTGAAGAAGCGGTGAGAAATGCCCTGAAAGAAGTGAAAGGGACATATGCCTTTGTAGTTCTTAAAGAGGACGAGCCTGGTAAGATTGTGGGTGCGAGAAAGGATAGTCCACTTGTTATTGGTTTAGGTGAGGGTGAGTCTTTCATTGCATCTGACGTTCCTGCATTTCTGAATTATTCGAGAAACGTGATTTATATTGATGATGGTGAGATGGTTGTCTTGACAGATGATGGAATCAAGATCACAGGACCTGACGGGAATAATGTGAGAAAGGATGTGAAATCTGTGCCATGGAGCCTTTCAATGGCAGAGAAGGGCGGATACAAGCATTTTATGCTTAAAGAGATATACGAACAGCCAAGGGCGATAGGAGATACACTGAGAGGGAGATTTTCACCAGAAAGCGGAGAAGTGAATTTCGAAGAGTTTGGCCTGAGCATTGATGAATTGAAGAAGACTGAAAAGATTTTTATTGTTGCCTGCGGTACTTCTTATCACGCTGCTCTTATAGGCAAGTACATGATTGAGCAACTTGCAAAGATTCCCGTTGAAGTTGATATTGCATCAGAGTTTCGCTATAGAAGTCCCATTGTGAAACCTGGAGATCTTATGATTGTGATAACCCAGTCCGGGGAGACTGCTGATACACTTGCGACACAGAGAGAAGCGAAAAGGCTTGGTGCAAAGGTACTCAGTATATGTAATGTTGTCGGGAGTACATCTTCAAGGGAAGCCGATGCGGTATTTTATACTCATTCAGGACCAGAGATTGGAGTTGCCTCGACAAAGGCGTTCACCACTCAGGTTGTTGGGCTTTACCTTTTTGCAGTCGGTCTGGGGAAGATAAGAGGTGTGATCTCAGAAAGTCTTGCAAAAGAATTTTTAAGAGAGCTTCTTATGCTTCCAGGAAAGGTTGAGGAGTCGTTAGCTATGGATGAGAGTATCAGTATGACTGCAAGAGTTTATTTTAAGGCAAGAGGGTTTCTTTTCCTCGGAAGAGGTATCAATTATCCAATTGCACTTGAAGGTGCATTAAAGTTAAAAGAGATATCATATATACATGCAGAGGGATATCCTGCTGGTGAGATGAAGCATGGTCCCATAGCGCTCATAGATGAAGAGTTACCGGTTGTTGTCCTTGCACCTCGGGATACCCTGCGTGAAAAGATAATTTCTAATATTCATGAGGTCAAAAGCAGGGGAGGAAAGGTCATATCGATTACAAATGGTTCTGACAGTGAAGTGTTTGGAATTTCGGATAAATGTATTTCTGTCCCATATACAAATCCATATCTTACCACTGTAGTGATGGCTATTCCGATGCAGCTACTCGCATATCATATTGGAGTGTTGAGGGGTTGTGATGTTGATCAGCCAAGAAATCTTGCAAAAAGCGTTACTGTCGAATAAAAACTATTTTTGTTTTTTGGATGTCCCGTGTTTTTAACTCATGAATTATGCAGACATAAAAATACAGTAGTGATGCGACAGGATGAAGTGGTAGATTTAAATAACATAAATCTGTTAAGATAAATTGTCAAAGGAGATTCCTATGCAAGATTTAAATCCCCAGCAGAAGGAAGCCCTCATCCATACTGAAGGACCATTACTTGTATTAGCTGGTGCAGGAAGTGGCAAGACCAGAGTTATTGCTCACAAATTTTCCCATCTTGTAAAAACAAAAAAATTACACCCGGATTCACTGTTTACCGTTACATTTACAAATAAGGCAGCTGATGAAATGAAAAGGAGGATAGCTGTTCTGTTACAGAAAGATATTCATGCCTGCCTGATAGGCACTTTTCATTCACAGTGTAATAGAATTCTTCGAAAAGAGATAAAACCTCTTGGCTACGGCTGTGATTTTTCCATTTATGATGATGATGATCAGTACAACCTTGTGAGGTATATACTAAGGGAGTTTAAAATTTATGAGGCCCTCTACAAAGGCATTACATCACGGATAAGCTTTTTAAAGTCTTCTCTCCTAGGACCTGAAGAGTTTCTTTCCTCAGGTGACGGTTTTGGCTTCGATGAGAAACTGGCAAAGGTTTATGTGAGGTATCAGGACGAACTCAAGAGGTGTAACGCCCTTGATTTTGATGATCTGATTATGCTCACAGTGAAACTATTTGAGAATAACCCGGGATTGCTTGAAAAGTACCAGAATATGTATCCCTACATACTCGTTGATGAGTTCCAGGATACGAACTATGCCCAGTACTATCTTCTCAAACTTCTTGCCTCTGCGCACAGAAAGATATGTGTTGTGGGAGATGACGATCAGAGCATATATAGATTTAGAGGTGCAAACGTCAGTAACATACTCAATTTCGAGAATGACTTTCCCGGAGCAAAACTTGTGAGACTGGAACAAAACTATCGTTCTACACAGAATATACTTACTGTTTCAGGCGCGGTGATTTCAAGGAATTCTGAAAGGAAATATAAAAGTCTCTGGACAGAGAGAGGTTGGGGTGAAAAGGTATACTACTGCTGGTTTGATACTTATGGGGAAGAGGCGAAATTTATTGCGAAGGTCATAAAGGAACTCTATCTGAAAGGGAGATTCAATTACAGGGATTTTGCAATATTCTATCGTGTAAACCTCCAGTCAAAGGCTATGGAAGGTGCATTGCGTGAAGAAGGCCTCCCCTACCGTGTTTTTGGCAATGTGAGTTTTTACCAGAGGAAGGAGATAAAGGACACAATTGCATACATGCGGTTATCGCTCAACCATGGAGACAATGTAAGCTTCAGGAGGATTATCAATTGTCCGCCGAGGGGGATAGGGGCATCCACCCTTTCGAAGATAGAGCATGAGGCAAAGAAAAAATCTGTATCGTTATTTGATGCCATGAAGGTGACAATACGCGCTGATAGTTTGGCCTCTCTGGTAAAAGATAAACTTACTGAATTTGCAAAGCTGATCGAGGGCTTCTCATCTGCAAAGTATAAATCTGCAGCGGAAATGTTAAAAGCGGTATTTGAAAAATCAGGATATGCAGAAACTCTGGATGAAGAAAGAGCAAAGAATGTTGCAGAGCTCATTTCGTTTGGTGAGGGGAAGGATATTAAGGATTTTATTGATAAGGTGTCATTATTGACTACCATGGATGAGATTAAAAGAGGGGATTATGTTTCACTCATGACATTACACAGCGCAAAAGGTCTTGAATTTCCTGGTGTATTTATCATAGGAGTTGAGGAGGGAGTACTGCCACATTTTAAGGCATTAGGGAGTACAGATGAAATTGATGAAGAACGCAGGCTGTTTTATGTGGGAATGACAAGGGCAAAAGATATACTCTGGATTACCGGTGCGAGCAAGAGGAGATTATACTCAAAGTTACAAAATCAGGAACCATCAAGGTTCTTGAAAGATATTCCCAGGAATTGCTGCCAACTGGTAGAAAAGGTATCACACCATCCAATGATAAAAATTACTCATATAAAAGTAAAGGTTGATTCTTTCAGACTCTATGCAACAGGATGCAGGGTAAAGCATCCCACCTGGGGCGTTGGTGTGGTGCGTGATTGTTTTGGAGACGGAGATGATCTGAAGGTAATTGTCAACTTCCCGAACATCGGGGTGAAGAGACTTGCGGTTAAGTTTGCAAATCTGCAAAAGATGTAGTGAGGAACACAGGATATTACGGGATGATGATATCCAGAGATGAAATTGAACATATTGCACTATTGGCAAGGCTTTCTCTTTCTGAAGAAGAAAAGGAGTTATTTGGTTCACAGTTGAACAGTATTCTTGAGTACATGGAAGAGCTGAAAGAGCTTGATACAAAAAATATCGAGCCAACTTCCCATGTCCTGTCATTACTCAATGTCATGAGGGATGATGTTCCTGGATATTCAATTCCAAGAGAAGATGCTCTCATAAACGCACCTGATAGTACGGATAAATTCTACAGGGTGCCAAAGATAATAGAATAAGTTTAAGGGTACTTCTCATATCTTATTTTTTCTACAGTTTCTCTTTTTTGTAAAAAAGGCTTTTTTTGACTTTGTCAGGCGGTAAAAAGGAGGGAAAATATGCAACCACATGTGAAAATTTATACATTGAGTACCTGTAGCCATTGTAAAGCTACAAAGAAGTTACTGGACGAATGTGCAGTGAAGTATGAATTTACAGATATAGATTTACTCACTGGAGAGGAACAGCGGGCGATTCTTGAAGATGTGAAGAAATTGAACTCGAGATGTACGTTTCCCACTATTATCATTGGCGATAAAGTCATTGTTGGTTATCAAGAGGAGGAAATCAAAAAGGCATTAGGACTACTATGATGAATGTTGAGCAGCTATATGATTTATTGAGAAAAACCCAGGAACCCAAAGGATATTTGTTTAATAAGGATAAGGATAGGCTAATTGATCTCCTCAAAGGCCTGCTTGTAAATAAAGAGCGTTATGGCTACATGTCATGCCCGTGCAGGCTGGCATCAGGTAATCGTGAAGAAGATAAAGACATTATCTGCCCGTGCGTCTATTGTGCACCAGATGTTGAAGAATTTGGAAGCTGCTATTGTAACCTCTATGTTTCAAAGGACTGGAACGAGGGAAACATTGTGCATGTATATGTTCCCGAGAGAAGGCCACCGGAAAAAGTGCCATTCTGAGACAACATCGGACTCAAAAATCGATCTCATAATTCCTTCTCCCCAGCGGAGAAACTAAAGACCATCTCAGTCATCACGTAAGTCTCAATAGAGAACACTTTTTACTCAGAAATGGCTGCTTCGAAATGCACAAAAAATAAAATGGCTCCAGTAAATGAGAGAATCATTCATTGCGACTCTTGGTTTTTTCGATGACAGGTTTTAATTTCGGTACTCGTTTGGCAGCATGCCTGCCTATTTCATTATCTGGAGCTACTTTGATCTGTATAACATACTTGTTGTATGCAGAATTAAGGTCTCCTGTATTTTCATTACATATACCGAGAATGCCGTGTATTTCTGGATGTTTTGACTGAGCCTCAGCAAAAAGATTCAAATGCGGGATGGCTGTTTTATACATATTCGTCTTATAATGACTCATGCCTAAAAAGTAGTGAGCGTTGATGTCCTGTGGGAAAAGTGAAATGCTCTTTTTAAGATAATTAATTCCTTCTGAATAGTTTTTACGGAAATACATAAGTGTTCCTATGCCCCTATATGCAGGCTCATAATCTTTCTCAATGTTTATTGCAGTGATAAAGTTTTTTTCTGCATCGGGATAGTTTTTCTGTTTCAGCAGTATAAATCCCCTCAGGGTATGAAATGCAGGTTGACGCTGATCTGTTTGTATCGCTTTTAAAATAAGAGATTCAGCTTCTGCAAGATTATTCTTCTGAAATGACATTAGTGCTTTGTCATAGTTTTCAAGATAAATCTTGTTCGTATTCTTGAGTCCCGCAGTCATATTCTGGAATCTTTCTCTGTTTGTTCCGTCACCTTGAATTGTTACTGGTTGAGTTTTTATCATGTGCTGGATGTCTTCAATTCTTACCGATGTCCGTGGATGTGTAGTGAGGAGGTCTTCAAAGAATCCTTTTTCTTGCGGGTTTTTCCCTATTGATCTCAAATACTCCTGAGAAACTTTTTCAAGATTTTTATGGGCACTGATGGCGTTTTGAGGATTGTATCCAAGTTTAGACATATAGAGAATGCCCAATCTGTCAGCCTCCAGTTCATCATCCCTGCTATATTTTAAAAGAAGGAGGCTGCTCCCAACCGCACCAATACTTAATGCAAGATCTGCGTATTCTTTTCCACTCAGTGCAATTCCCGCAACACCTAATCCGATTTGCTGCACCATTCCGTATGTCATATGCTGTGCGGTATGTCGTGCTGATACGTGCCCCATTTCGTGTCCCATCACGAAAGCAAATTCCGCCTCATTATCAAGTGCTACAAGCAGACCTCTTGTCATAACAACATAACCGGGTATTGCCCATGCATTGGGTACAGAGCTGTTCTGGATTGCGAATTCTACAGGGAGCTGAGGTCTGTGGGATACATTATGAATTTTCAGGACTGTCTCTTTTAAATTGGCTTTCAGTTTTTCATCCTTAAATTCTCCCCCGCCTCCCACGTCACCCCAAAGGGCATTAGGATAAAACTCTTTACCCATGGTCACTTCTTGACTTTCGGATACGAGCATCAGTTCTTGCTGTCCTGTGACAGGATTAATCGCACAACTGATAAGGGATAACGAAATGAAAACTATACATGTTGTGATAACGGTTTTCCTGATCATATACATAATTACCTCATACTTTACAGTGTAGTAATAATATATATTATTACTACACTGTATCCTTATGTAAATATAGCTTTGATATCATCTCCGATATAGTAACCAGCAATACTCTATTTCAGAGTATTTAACTAATGAGCTATGCAAGAGAGGAAGGCTTTGCAGGGCGAAGTCTTAACTTAAAAGGGGAAGGTCATTTAAAAAACCCGCCCTGCAAAGGAGGTATATGGTTGGTTAACAGGAGCTTTTACACTTACAGGTTGTTGCAACCCTCTTTGAAACCTTTTTTATTATCATCTGTACACCTCCTTTCATAGAGGAACCCGGACTTCATGTCCGGTTTTTTTAGTTAAGAGTATTTAAGCAAGAGAAATGCCAGAATATAACCCATTGATTTTATTATGGGTTAAAAGATAGAGGATTGATACTGTAGGGCGATTTGCCATAAGGACATGGCAGATTGCCAGAACATGATTGTTTATATAGAGAAGATTTCCAAATAGGTCTCCAGTCTCTCATACTGTGTGAAGCTTCACGGTGTGATTTGCAGATGAAGAAATGAGCGCTTCGTTATTATATCAAAACCCATTACGGTTCTTTATAAAGCAGGTAAGGTGACCGTCTGTGTAGAAAACAGAAAATCGTTTATCCAGAAATGCAGCGAGACAGTCGGCGACACTAAAGATAACAAGGGGTTTATTTCCTGCAGAGAGTTTTCTGGCAATAGATTGGTAAAGCTCTTTTCCGCTTTCAAGAGGCTTTGCCGGGCGATAGAGGTAAATAAAATCAGCGGTGTCGATTGATACATTCACGATGTCATCATGAATCCATTCAATACGATCAGAACTGATCCCGAGTGATTCTTGAAAAATTTTGCCAAGACGGATCAATTCAGAAGAAAGCTCGATCTGAAGTGTTTTTCGGTGCGGGCAAATGCGTTGGAGAAGGAGTCCCTGAAGTCCATTGCCAGCACCAAGGTCAGCAACAATTGACTCGGGCTTGATAAATTTTTTTGCCATGATGAGAGGCGAGAGACCTCCGGGATGGCATAGATAGGCATTTCTCTTTTTAAGAATTTCTATTTCTGATGGAGAATACCGAAAGCCTGCGTTGTGTAACTGGATATAAAGAGTGAGCAGAGCATCTTCGATTGAGGATAAATTTTTCTCATCGAGTGCTGACATGAAATCCTTTACATACAGGTCAAGATCTGGCATTTCTGATTGTACGGCACTGTATGTTGCAAGTTCGAGGAGTGATTTCGCAATGACAGCCATCTGTTTTTCTGAAAATCTGTTTTCCCATTGCGGGTGTATGGTCATGTCTAAATTATACATCAGACCCTTTATCGCACTTAGGACGCATGGTTTTTTTCCCCGTGTTCACACGGCTGGAAAAAAAGTTGAACATTGTATTGCAACGAGAACAGTAAAATTCATAAATGGGCATGGCAAGCCCTCCATAGTATAAGTGGTTTTTTATTACTTATTATATATTTCATTTGAAATTTACTCTTCCATAATTTAACATTGTACTAATAGAAGGTTTTAATAAATATAGCATGGATCTTTTGGAGATAGTAAGGAAATAAAGGGAAATGCCTAAATTTGAAAATAAAGAAGAATATGAAAAATGGAAGGCACAGAGATTAAGGGAATTACAGGAAAAGAAGCACACCAATGATGTACCTCCAGAACCTCAGGGAGAAGGCTCCCCAGGAGATAGAGGTGAAGATAAGATAGTCATAAAAGTCCCATTGACAAAAGAGATTGAAGCTCTGGGAGGGCTTTCAGGTGTAGGTGATCTCTTCAGAAGCTCATGGGAGATTTACAAAAGACGCATTTTCACTCTTATTTCCCTGTACATTCTCTCTGTACTCTTCTTTGCTGTTTCATTTGGTATCTTCTTCGGAATTGCCTACCTGTTTGCGATGGTATTTGAAGTGAGCAAGGCGGCTATTATCGTAACTGGGGTCGTAACAGGTGCTGTTGCCGGACTGATAACTTTTTTCTGGGGGTTCACATCATTTATTCTTGCCATTATTGACGAAAGCATCGGTGTTAAGGACGCACTCGGCAGAGGATGGTATAGGATTGGATCCTTCATATGGCTTTTTTCACTCTCTGGATTTATTATTACAGGCGGTTTTCTCCTTTTTCTCATACCAGGCGTAATATTCCTGGTATGGTTTGCCTTTGGTCAGTTTATTCTCGCCTCTGATGACGAAAGGGGGATGAATGCCCTTTTAAAGAGTAAGGAGTATGTGAGGGGGCAGTGGTTCGATGTATTCTTGAGGCTCTTTGTCGTATGGCTTGTATCTGTAGGTATCGGCATAGTGCCAATTATAGGGCCGATATTGTCCATTTTTTATATGCCCTTCATGATGATCTTCACCTATCTCGTCTATATTGATTTGCGAGCGTTAAAAGGGGATGTTGCCTGTCCTACTTCGACAGGAGTGAAGCTCAAATGGATAGGAACAGGGACACTTGGCTATCTTGTTTTACCAATTTTTATTATAGCTTTTTTAGGAGTATCCCTCACGATTCCTTTGCTGGCCCTCAAAGGGATGATGACCTCTCAGAAACAGAAAATTATTACAGCTCCTGAAAAATGGCCTCATGGCGATGTGTTGACTCAACAATCTCCACCGTCGTCTGTAACACCAGAACCTTTCCAGAAACCAGATGACAAAAAAACAGATGCGAAAGGAGAAGCAATCATTGTCAGGGATGGAGTTTATGAGACGTTCACCCTCAAGACAGGATTCTTTTCTGAAACACGATTCTCTGATCCAAAGAGAGCATCCATAGAGTTCCAGATCCCAGCCGAGCCACACAGCAATGCGCGGAAAATCGAGATGATACTGGATGCGACAAAAGCTGGAAAACACTTTGCAGATGGGAAAGCTATTAATGGTAGCATGTTTGGGAGATCTCAGTTGAACATTGGAGAATTATCATCATATGGTTTTATAGCGAGTTTTAAATACATTGCTGATGGAGGACAGATATTCCCGCCAAAAGATTCCTGCACGATTGTAATTGCTTCTCCTTATACAGGAGATCAGGAAGGCATTTTTGAAGGTGAAGTGTATGATTGCACGGTACATTCTGCAGGGATTGACTATAACATCTCATCAATAAAGTTCAGGATGCGAGGAGTTTCCTCCCGCTGACCCTGTTCATTTTTATATAAGAATAGAACTGTCAGACAGAAAGAATATTTATCTCGAAATAAAAAAGAAGCTCCGCTCCCAACAATTTATCTTTAGAAATACTTTTCCTTAAATGTGATATTCGCTATTTTTAACCGCTGGTAGTCAACCTTTAAACGTTCGTTTGCGATATTTTTGTTTACCTTGGAAGCATCCAGAGATTCCTCCAGAGATCCAAACATATAGACCTTTGAAACATTTTTGACATCGCCTCCGACGTTGAAGGTAAAATCTCCGAGAAGAAGGTACATTCCTATTTCATTTTTCATCTCCTCAGTATCTCCAGGATGGACCTTCTGTGCAACAAGCTGTTTCCTGAGCTCAACTGTCATTTCGACTTTTTTCCCGAACTTTGCAAGGGCAATAAAATCTTCTATCCTGCCAAAATCACCTGTTTCAAGAACATCAG
This sequence comes from Thermodesulfovibrionia bacterium, assembly GCA_041489235.1. Taxonomy (GTDB): domain Bacteria; phylum Nitrospirota; class Thermodesulfovibrionia; order Thermodesulfovibrionales; family SM23-35; genus VGWZ01. Next base: position 295 of record JBGPQS010000008.1, on the reverse strand, counting down.
CCATACCTTATTCCTCCCTTCTTGAATCTATAATCTCTCATTATGACCGAGGTGTTCGATCATTACTCGGATTCTAATAAATGTATCATTTGATGAAGATATTTTTGTTAAAATCTCTATGCCTAAAGTATAGAGTATTTAAAATCTCATATTATCAGAATCTATACTCCTTGTCAATTGTATAAATTCATGATTTTTAAATAATAAACTATGTACGTTTTATCTTTTGGCTTTCCAATTGTTTTTTTAAAAGCAGATATCAAAATCTAAAAGAAGAAATCTGATAGACAATATA
>JBGPQS010000007.1:0-13289 GCA_041489235.1 Thermodesulfovibrionia bacterium | reverse complement strand
TAATAAGTTAAAACAGAGAACGCATCACTGATCACGCATTACTAAATGAAGAGGAGGAGTTAAAAAATGGCTACTACAAAAGAACAGGTTTTTGAGTTTATTGACAACATGACAGTCCTCGATATGTCAAAATTTATAAAAGAATTCGAGGAGAGATATGGTGTAACTGCATCAGCTCCAATTGCTGTGGCTGCTGCAGCAGTAGCTCCAGGTGCTACCGCTACAGCAGTTGAGGAGAAAACAAGTTTTGATGTGGTACTATCTGCTACTGGTGAAAAGAAGATTCAGGTTATTAAGGTTGTAAGGGAACTTACAGGACTCGGACTTAAAGAGGCAAAAGAGCTTGTTGATGGTGTTCCAAAGCCTGTAAAGACTGGTATCACAAAAGAGGAAGCAGATTCGATAAAAGCAAAACTTGAAGAACAGGGTGCAACAGTGGAGCTTAAATAATTAAGTAAGTAATTAAGTAATAAGGAGAAACATGGCAAGGGTTCTTAGAGAAAGAGTAAATTTTGGAAAAGTCCCTCCTTTCTTAGAAGTCCCTAACCTCATAGAGATACAGAAAAGGTCTTATGAGAAGTTTTTGCAAAGGGATGTTCCAATAGATACAAGGGAGGAAATTGCTTTACAAGCTGCGTTCCTTAGCGTATTTCCTATAATGGATTACAATGAAACAGCTTCAATAGAGTTTTTAGGTTACATGATGGATGAACCAAAGTTCAGTGTTCGTGACTGCCTTCAGAAAGGAATTACCTATGCCGCGACACTTAAGATCAGGGTGAAGCTTAACCTTTGGGAAATTGAACAAAAAGGAAATAAAAGGTTAAGAGAATCGAGAGAGGAGAAGGTATATATAGGTGAGATGCCATTAATGACCAATACAGGCACCTTTATCATTAATGGGACAGAACGTGTTATTGTCAGTCAGCTTCACCGTTCACCTGGAGTATTTTTCAGCCACGATAAGGGGAAGACACATATCAGTGGAAGACTCCTTTATTCTGCAAGGGTAATCCCTTCACGAGGTTCATGGCTGGATTTTGAGTTTGATACAAAGGACATCCTCTATGTAAGGATTTACAGGAGAAAAAAGCTTCCTGCAACAATAGTCCTTAAGGCCCTTGGTTATTCAAACGAAGACCTTTTAAAGATTTTCTACCCGATAGAGATAATCACTATAGAGGGCAATAAGTATAAGCGGGCTGTGAGTGAGGTATTGATCGGTCTCAAAGCTACCCAGAACTTAGTTTTGCCTGATACGAGAGAATTAATTGTGAAGGAAGGGAGTAAGATCACAAGAGGTGCTCTCAAAAAGATGGAGGCATCCGGAATTAAGGCAATACCTATCTCTAAAGAAGAAATTGTTGGGAGGGTTACTCTAAGAGACATTATTGATCCATCGACTGGAGAAGTGATACTCGAGGGTAATGAGATTATTACAGAAGAGGCTTTAAATAAAATTCTTTCTCTTAAAATTGATTCTCTCAACCTCCTTTTTATAGATAATGTTCATTTCCTCCCTTCACTCAGGGATACCCTCCTGACTGACAAGGTGACCAAGCAGGAAGAGGCACTTGTAGAGATATATAAAAAATTGAGACCTGGCGAGCCCCCTACTTTAAATGCTGCAAGAGAATTATTTAATGGATTATTTTTTGATCCTAAACGGTATGATCTTTCACCTGTGGGACGGTTAAAAATAAATAAGAGGCTTGGTATAGAGATACCGCTCGAAACCAAGGTACTCACCGATAAAGACATAATTGAGATAGTGAGATATATTTTGGGTCTCAGGACAGGAAAAGGAGAGATTGATGATATAGATCATCTTGGAAACAGAAGGATTAGAGGATGTGGAGAGCTTCTCGAGAATCAATTAAGGATAGGACTGGTAAGAATGGAGCGCGCCATAAAGGAGAAGATGACTCTCACGGATCTCGAGACAGCAATGCCTCATGATTTAATAAATGCAAAGCCTGTTATGGCTGCAGTAAAAGAATTTTTTGGTTCGAGCCAGCTCAGCCAGTTTATGGACCAGACGAATCCTCTGTCCGAGATTACTCATAAAAGAAGGCTTTCAGCCCTCGGCCCAGGTGGTCTCACCAGGGAGCGGGCAGGCTTTGAGGTGAGGGATGTGCACCCGACACATTACGGAAGAATTTGTCCAATAGAGACGCCTGAAGGTCCTAATATTGGACTTATCACATCCTTAGCAACATATGCGAGAGTAAATGATTTTGGTTTTATTGAGGTTCCTTACAGAAAGGTTCTGAACGGGAGAGTGACAAAAGAGATAGAATACCTTTCCGCGATAGATGGTGAAAAATACATCATTGCTGAGGCAACCTCACCTGTGGATAAAAGTGGGAATCTCATCGGAGAGACAGTTTCTGCAAGGGTTGGTGGAGACTTCAGAATGGTATTGCCACAGGAAATTGAGTACATGGATGTATCCCCGAAACAGATTGTTGGTGTTTCAGCTTCCCTCATACCATTCCTTGAAAATGACGATGCGAACAGGGCACTGATGGGCTCTAATATGCAGAGACAGGCTGTCCCACTCTTACAGCCAGAAGCTCCAATTGTGGGAACTGGCATGGAACATGTAGCTGCAAGGGATTCTGGAGCCCTTGTCCTTTCGAAGAGTGCCGGTGTTGTTGAGAGCGTTGATGCATCAAGAATAGTGGTAAGGAGTAAAGACAATAGAGGGGGTGTTGAGATATTTAGCCTTATAAAGTTCCAGAGATCAAACCAGGCAACGAGCATTAACCAGAAACCGATAGTCACAGTTGGTGATAGAGTAGAAAAGGACACCATACTTGCTGATGGAGCGTCTACAGATTTTGGAGAGCTTGCTCTCGGGAAGAATGTCCTCGTTGCGTTTATGCCATGGGGCGGGTTCAATTTTGAAGATGCAGTACTCATTAGCGAACGGCTTGTCAAGGAGGATATCTTCACATCAGTGCACATAGAAGAGTTTGAATTAGAGGCAAGAGAGACAAAACTTGGGCCAGAAGAGATTACAAGAGATATTCCTAACGTTGGTGAAGAAGCGCTAAAAGACCTTGACGAGAGTGGAATAATCAGGACAGGTGCAGAAGTAAAGCCAGGGGATATCCTTGTGGGTAAGGTGACACCTAAAGGTGAAACACAGCTCACACCAGAAGAAAAGCTCCTCAGGGCAATATTTGGAGAGAAGGCAGAGGAGGTAAAAGAGAGCTGTCTTTATGTACCACCAGGGATAGAAGGAACAGTGGTTGATGTGAGGATATTTTCAAGAAAAGGAATAGAAAAAGATGAGAGGGCAAAGAGCATAGAAGAGGAAGACATACAGAGGTTGCAGCGTGACCTTGAGGAAGAGGCACGAATTGTAAAAGAGGAAAAATTCAAGAAGATGAGAGAACTTCTTGTTGGCCAAAAAGTCTCAGAAGACCTTAAGGATTCTAAGACAAGAGAGTTGCTATGCCCGAAGGGGAAGAAGCTTGTAAGACAGCATCTTGAAAGTGTGAAAGATGAGCATCTCATGAAAATTAAGATTGAAGATGAGGAAATACATGAAAAGTTGGAGGCAATAAAAAGTGAGGCAATTAATTATATACGATCCCTTGAATCACGTTATGATGAAAAGATTGTTCGGGTAAAAATGGGTGATGAATTACCCCATGGAGCGAATAAAGTAGTAAAGGTATATATTGCAATGAAACGGAGAATCCAGATAGGTGATAAAATAGCAGGCCGCCACGGAAATAAAGGGGTAGTGGCTATGGTACTGCCAGTGGAAGAGATGCCGTATCTTCCAGATGGAACACCTGTAGATATAGTTCTCAACCCACTTGGTGTCCCATCTCGAATGAATGTTGGGCAGATACTCGAGACACATCTTGGTTGGGCAGCGAAGGCTCTTGGACTTTTTGTTGCAACTCCTGTATTTGAGGGGGCAAGGGAATCAGAGATAAAGGATCTCCTCAAGAAGGCAGGCCTTCATATGTCCGGTCAAATAAAACTCTATGACGGAAGAACAGGTGAACCATTTGATAGGCATGTTACAGTTGGATACATGTATATGATGAAGCTCCATCACCTTGTTGATGACAAAATGCATGCCCGTTCCATCGGTCCATACTCTCTTGTGACACAACAGCCTCTTGGAGGAAAGGCACAGTTTGGAGGCCAGAGGCTTGGTGAAATGGAGGTATGGGCACTTGAGGCATATGGAGCTGCCTATACGCTTCAGGAGTTTCTGACTGTAAAAAGCGATGATGTGACAGGCAGGGCACGTATGTACGAAGCAATAGTAAAGGGCGATGCAATCTTAGAACCAGGTGTCCCTGAATCATTTCATGTATTAATAAAAGAACTCCAGAGTCTTGGACTTGATGTTGAACTTCTGGAGAAGAAGAATAAGGGGGAATAAGTTTGGCAGAAGAGATATATACAATTTTTCAGAGGCCAAAGAATCCAACGGATTTCGAGGCAATAAGGATTAAACTTGCTTCACCAGAAAAGATAAGAGAATGGTCTTACGGTGAGGTGAAAAAACCAGAGACGATAAATTATCGCACCTTCAAGCCGGAGAGAGATGGTCTTTTCTGCGCAAAGATTTTTGGACCGGTAAAGGACTGGGAATGTATATGTGGCAAGTACAAGAGGATGAAGCATAGAGGGATAGTATGTGATAAATGTGGTGTAGAAGTTGTGCAATCCAAGGTAAGGCGTGAGAGATTAGGACATATTGAGCTTGCAAGCCCTGTCGCACATATATGGTTTCTCAAAGGAGTGCCGAGCAGGATAGGGACATTACTTGATATGACAATGCGACAACTGGAGAAAGTGCTCTATTTTGAAAGTTATGTGGTAATAGATCCTAGCGACACACCACTCAAGGAAAAAGAATTACTCGGTGAGGAGGAATATAAGAAAAAAACTTCTGAGTATGGTTCAAGGTTTAAAGCAGGGATGGGAGCAGAGGCAATTAGAGAATTACTCAGAAAGATTGACATTGAAGCCCTCACTACAGAGCTTAAGATAAAGATAAAAGAAGCATCATCCATTGGCGTGAAAAAGAAGTTTACAAAGAGGTTGAGGGTTGTGGAGGCATTCAGAAAGTCCCAAAATAAACCAGAGTGGATGATTATGGATGTGATTCCGGTTTTACCTCCAGACCTCAGACCACTTGTCCCTTTAGAAGGAGGTCGATTTGCTACTTCTGACCTCAATGACCTTTATAGAAGAGTGATAAATAGAAATAACAGGCTTAAGAGGCTGATGGAACTGAAGGCACCAAGTATCATCATCAAAAATGAGAAAAGGATGCTCCAGGAGGCTGTTGATGCACTTTTTGATAACGGCAGAAGGAGCAAGGTTCTGAAGACTACGACAAAAAGACCCCTTAAGTCTCTGAGCGATATGATAAAAGGGAAACAAGGACGATTCAGGCAGAATCTTTTAGGGAAACGTGTTGATTATTCAGGAAGGTCTGTTATTGTTGTAGGTCCTGATCTCAAACTTCATCAATGTGGTCTTCCCAAAAGGATGGCATTGGAGCTCTTTAAACCATTTGTATTCAACAAACTTGAGGCAAAGGGGTTTGCAACCACTATTAAGGCAGCAAAGAAGCTTGTAGAGAAAGAGAGGCCTGAGATATGGGACGCCTTAGAAGAGGTGATCAGCGAACACCCAGTGCTTCTCAACCGTGCACCAACACTCCACAGGCTTGGTATCCAGGCATTTGATCCTGTTCTTGTCGAAGGCAAGGCAATAAAATTACATCCTCTGGTATGTACTGCCTTTAATGCGGATTTTGATGGAGACCAGATGGCTGTTCATGTCCCCCTTTCGATAGAAGCTCAGATAGAAGCAAGGGTCCTTATGATGTCTGTCAATAATATTCTGTCACCAGCAAATGGAAAACCAATAGTGGTTCCGACTCAAGACATGGTCCTTGGAATTTATTATCTTATGAAGGAAAAAAAGGGAGCACTTGGTGAAAAAGTAACTGACCAAGAAATTGACAAAATTAAAGATCCTGCTGAGAGATTCAAAGCAAAGTTGCAAGGGAAATATATAAGCCCTAAGGATGTAAGGATTGCCTATGATTCTGGCCAGTTAAGCGAGCATGCAAGAATAGAAGTAAAAATTGATGGAAATTTTGTTGATACAACAGCAGGCAGAATTATATTCAGCGAAATACTGCCCAAGCAAATCCTATTTTCGATGATAAATAAGGATATGACAAAGAAGGAAATCGGGAAGCTCATAGAGTACTCATACAAAAAAGCAGGCAAACGTGAAACCGTTGTCTTCCTTGACAATCTCGAGAAACTTGGATTTCAGTATGCGACACAATCAGGCGTTTCGATATGCATGGATGATATGCATATTCCGTCTAAAAAGGCTGAACTCATACATAATGCAGAACAGGATCTCATTGAGGTTCAAAAGCAATATGCAGACGGTCTGATTACACATGGTGAACGATATAACAAGGTTATTGATATATGGGCAAATGTTACAGAGAAGGTTGCTGATGAGATGATGAAAGAACTCGGGACTGAAGCAGGTAAAACTTTTTCAGAAGAAGAACTTAAGGAAAGAAGGTCATTCAATAGTGTCTTTATGATGGCTGATTCAGGTGCAAGGGGAAGCACTGCCCAGATGAGACAGCTTGCAGGTATGAGGGGATTAATGGCAAAACCTTCAGGAGAGATTATAGAAACACCGATCACCGCAAATTTCAGGGAAGGATTGTCTCCTCTGCAATACTTTATCTCTACACACGGAGCAAGAAAGGGGCTTGCCGATACAGCTTTGAAAACTGCCAACTCAGGATATCTTACAAGAAGGCTTGTTGACGTTGCACAGGATGTAATTATCATAGACAATGATTGTGGGACAGCAGATGGTATTACAGTGGTATCTCTCGTAGAAGGTGGTGAGATAATACAACCCCTTGAAGAAAGAATTCTTGGAAGAATCGTTGCCGAGGATGTAAAGGACCCTATCACAAAAGAAGTAATTGTGAAGAGAAATCAGGAAATAGATGAGGAGCTCACACAAAAGATTATTGACGCAGGTATCGATAGGGTGAAGATAAGGTCAGTGCTCACATGCCAATCGAAATTTGGTGTATGTAAAAAGTGTTATGGCAGAGATCTCGCAAGAGGCGAACCTGTTGAAACAGGTGAAGCAGTAGGAATTATTGCAGCACAGTCTATCGGTGAGCCCGGTACACAGCTTACCATGAGGACTTTTCACATCGGAGGGGCAGCGTCGAAGATAGTAGAGAGGACAGTCCTTGAGGCAAAAAATCCCGGAACGATGAAGTTTATTAACATAGGTACAGTAAGAAACAGAGAGGGTCTCCTTGTTGTGATGAATAGGAATGGGAGTATTGCGGTGGTGGATTCGAAAGGCAGGGAAAGGGAGAAATATTCTGTTGTCTATGGCGCGAAACTTTTGCTTAAAGACGGGCAAAAGATTGAGGTAGGACAGAGACTTGTTGAAAGGGATCCGTATTCCACGCCGATACTCACAGAGCTTGGCGGGAAAGTAGCACTTGGCGATATTATTGAGGGAGCTACTGTAAAGGAAGAGGTTGATGAGACAACAGGTCTTTCACATAAGGTAATAATAGACTATCCTGTAAATATGAGACCAAGGATATCGATCAAAGATGAACATGGGAGGGTAACTCTTAAGATTCCGGGAACAAACACCCCTGCGAGTTATCTCCTTCCCTCAGGGGCACACATACTTGTTGAGAAGAACAAAACGGTTTTTCCAGGCGATATACTCGCAAAGATACCGAGAGAGACGACGAAGACAAAGGATATCACCGGAGGTCTTCCAAGGGTTGCTGAGCTTTTCGAAGCAAGAAAGCCAAAGGAACAAGCATTAGTCACAGAGATAGATGGCATGGTTGAATTTAGAGGTGCACATAAGGGAATGCGGGTCGTGGTGGTGAAGGGCGGCGACGACGCGAGAGAGTACCTCGTACCAAAAGGTAAACATGTGAGTGTTCACGAAGGCGACTGGGTAAGGGCTGGCGAGCCACTTATGGACGGAGCAGTAAACCCTCATAATATACTTGATATTCTTGGACCACGGGAACTTCAGAGATATCTTGTTGATGAAGTCCAGAAGGTATACAGGCTTCAGGGCGTCTCGATTAATGATAAGCATATTGAGGTGATTGTCAGGCAGATGATGAAAAAAGTGAGGATTGAAGACCCCGGAGATACAACATTCCTTGTAGGTGAACAGGTCGACAGGTTACTGTTCCAGGAGGAGAATCTGAAAGTAAAGGCACAGAGTGGCAAGCCTGCGCAGGGGAAGCCGCTCCTTCTTGGTATTACAAAAGCATCCCTGACAACAGACAGTTTCGTCTCCTCAGCCTCGTTTCAGGAGACCACAAGGGTTCTCACAGAGGCTGCTCTTAATGGAGCTGTGGATGAACTCAGAGGGCTTAAAGAGAACGTGATTATGGGAAGGGTAATACCTGCTGGTACAGGCATGGCGAAATATAGAGACACATATGTGAAGACAGAACTCCCATTACAATTTCTCCCTCCTGAAACTGCTCTTGAAAAATAAGAATATCATTCTATGTCTGATGCCTCACATGAAGTACTTTTCCTTGCAGATGTTATGCTTGGTCGGCTTGCGAGATGGTTAAGGCTTTTAGGATTTGACACATTATATTATAATGACATAAGCGACAACAGACTTCTCAGGATTGCAAAGGAACAGGGGAGGTTTATCTTAACGAGAGATACACGCCTTGTCAAGATAAAAGGGATTAAGGATTATCTCCTGATAAAAGCAAATGATTCCTTTTCACAACTCCTTGAAGTAATTGATACACTCAAACTCACACGTTTTAATCTTCTGAGCAGATGCGTAAAATGTAACGGCATGCTCACACAGATTTTAGATAAGAATGAGATAAAGGACTCTGTTCCTGAGTTTGTTTTTCTTCATTTCAAACTTTTTTTAAGATGTAGTGACTGTGGTAAGGTATACTGGGATGGGACTCACCCCAGAAAATTCAGAGAGAAGCTCTCCGAGGTTTTAAAATGAAAACATACAAGTTCGCTTTATCAGGCATAGAATGATTTTCATAACCCGTTCATGAAACATATGGAATGATAACTCCTGCTGAAAGGGATTATATTACGCAGCATGCCTATATACCTGAACATCTTACAGAATATGTAAGTGCAATATCCCAGACTGAGGCGTTCCTGTTCAGAGATTATCTCTGTTATTTTGGAAAAGGAACGATTATCTTTATTGGGTATCCGTTAAAGGAACCTTTTGATGAGGGCGTAACAAGGGAGACGCTCAGTATTGCTATAAAAGAATTTGATCCTGAGTATGTGTCACTCATCACACCGGTAGCTTTACTACCGAGAGATAGCTGTGATAAAGGTGATGATGACTCCTACTACAAACTGGTCCTCTCTCATTTCAATGTTAATCAGAAGTTGAGGAATATGATAAAACGGGCATCCAGAGAATTATATAGTGAAAAAAAGCAGGAACTGAGCGATGAACATACACAGTTAATTTTGGAATTTTTAAATTCTCATAAAGTTGACGATGCGACACGTTCCATCTTTGAGAGAATTCCGCACTATGTTTCTTCAGTTGAAACAGCGCATGTCTTCAGTGCGAGGAATAAAGCTAAAAGATTGGTTGCTTTTGATGTTGCTGACTTTGGTGCGAAAACCTATGCTTTTTACATGTTTAATTTTGTGTCGGATCAATATTATGTTCCAGGAACATCTGATTTTCTTCTCCATGAAGTGGTGAGGGTTGCACAAGAACAGGGGAAGTCTTCCATCAATCTTGGCCTGGGAATTAACAAAGGAAACACTTTTTTCAAGAAGAAATGGGGAGGGATACCCTTTCTTCCCTATACATTCTGCTTTTATCAGCGTAAACATAATAAAAAACTGAAATATCTGTTTGAAAAACTTTTATGATATCGGCAGAACAGGAAAGATATATATTACATAAGGCCTATGTGCCAGAGCACATTGTAAGTTTAATGGTTCTTCTATCAAAAGGAGAACCATTTCTCATTGAAGATTATATCTACTTTAAAAAAGATAACTGGCTCATTTTCATTGGATACCCATTAGAGCAGCAGTTCGTCACAAAAGATTTCGAAAAAAATTTAAACGAAGTTGTTCAGCAATTCAAACCTGAGTGTACATGGTTTATCGTATCGGAAGTGCCTTCTTCATTTGCTCGAGCCTGCAGGGAAAGAGAGAGTGACCAGTACTATAGAGTTGATTTAGAGAGAGTAGAAATAAAAAAAAATTTAAGGCGTGCAGTTGAGAAGGTATCTGGTGAATTAACTGTTGAGAAAGGGAAGGATATACTAAAAGAGCACGAAGAACTTATTGGTGAATTCATGCAAAAAGAGAAACTCACACCCCGAGTCAGAGAACTATTTCTGAGTATGCCACAATATGTTACTCACTCAAAGACCGCCGTTGTGTTAAATGCCCGGGATAAAAAAGAGAATTTATCAGCATTTTATATCATGGAGCTCGCAGCAGAAAAATTTGCAACGTATGTAATTGGTTGCCATTCTAAAAGAAACTATGTTCCCCATGCATCTGACCTTTTATTTTTTGAGATGATAAATCTTGCGAGAGAATACGAAAAAAAATATATTAATTTAGGGCTTGGTGTCAATGAAGGGATAAGGAATTTCAAGGAGAAATGGGGTGGTGTTCCCTTTCTCAGATATGAATTTTGTGAGTATTCCAGAAAATATCCCGCACTACATAAATTTCTAAGATCCCTTAGTTTTGGATGATTCATAAACTATGTATGAAGCAAGCAGGACAAAGTATTTTCGCTCATTCTCGGAAGGCATCCAGCCCCGACATGAAGTCGGGGTTTTCGCTTGCTCGGACATCATGTCCTCGCTGATCAGCGAAAAAAACCGCTTAAATACTTTGTCCTGCCAACTCTTTGATCTGATTTATGAATAAGGCGGTCTACAAAATTATGAATCTGCGTACTATTATCTCAAAAGAGAAAGACCTCAAGATGATATGGAAAATCGAAAGAAACGGGAGGAGGTCATATTTAGCAGGTACAGCTCATTTCTTTCCCTATAGTTTTAAAAAATCGCTGGTGAAGCATATAAGCTCTGTGGATACTGTTTTATTAGAAGGCCCTCTTGATGAGAGAAACATGAACAGAGTATTAGATTGCGGGTTAGGAGAGAGAAAAGGTTCATCTTTATATGGAGCATTAGATAAAAAAACAATTGCTCAGATTAATAAAAAACTCGCCAGTCCTCTGAGCAATCAGAGTTCCCTTTCCTCTTTTATAGATGTTTTTAAACCACAATCAAATGATTTGTTGTACTCCCTGACAATCGGACTAAAGCCATGGATGGCTTTCTTTGCTGTCTGGGTGAACTATCTACATGGAAGAGGCTGGAAGTACTCAGTAGATTTAGAGGCATACACTGTAGCTCAAGAATTGGGCAAAGATATCCATTTCCTCGAAACAATCGAAGAACAGATAGAGGTTTTATCGAGCATCCCTTTTGAAAGAATCATAAATTACCTTAAGAAAATAGAAGACTGGAGTAAGTATACTAAAGCTTATGTAACATGTTATCTAAAGGGAGATCTGGATGCCCTGATGTCTATTCCAAGCGAATTTCCAAGTCGTTGCACCACAGTTATAGATAATCGCGACCCCATCTTATATGAGCGGATGCGGGTATTTTTCGAAAAGGGGAATGCAATAGCATTTGTGGGAGCACCGCACGTGAAAGAAATTAAAAAGATGCTTCTCAGAGACGGATATGAAGTGGCTCAATTATCTTAGATTTTCGAGGCAAAAACCAAAACGAAAACCATTTTCTGCATGGCAGATTGAGCTTACGACAAGGTGCCCTCTCAACTGTAGAATGTGTATAAGGGAAAAAGCCAAAGACTGGCACGGCAGCGATATGAGCATTGATGATTTCAAAACGCTCATCCCTTATTTGAAAGATGTAGAGACAGTAGTTCTTGAAGGATGGGGTGAGTCATTACTGCATAAGAATCTCATAGAGGCCATACAATTAGTGAAAGGAGAGAATGGGCCTCAGGTTGGGTTTGTTACAAGCGGGAAAGGGTTGAACGAGGATTATATCTCCGAACTCATCAATGCAGGAACTGACTTTATAGGGTTTTCTTTTGCAGGCGCTACAGATTGGACCCACGACTCAATAAGAATAAACTCTGATTTCAAAATGCTTATTGATGCAATTCTCAGTTTTAATGAGATTAAGGCGAGTAGGAAACTCGATGCACCACGATTACACATTGTATACCTCATGCTTAAAGAAAATATTTTTGAGGTTCCCATTATGTTGGGAATTGTAAAAGCTATCGGGATAGAAGAGGTAGTGCTGACGAACCTCATCCATGTGACAAATAGATGGCAGGATGAGCAGAAAGTATTTACCTGTACTGACAGAGAGAGTTATAAAGAAATTATTAAGGAAGCAGAGATAAAGGCCCAGGAATTAAAAATAAAACTCAGACTCCCTTCTGTATCACCGAAGGATGTACCGGTGTGCGAAGAGAATCCTTTAAGGAATCTTTATATATCAGCAGAGGGAGAAGTATCCCCTTGTGTCTACCTCTATCCACCCCTTCCGTCACCGTTTAAAAGAATATTCTGTGAAAATGAATATCATATTGAAAAAGTGAGTTTTGGAAATATTTTCAAAGAGACATTTGACACAATATGGAATACTAAAAAATATAGTGAGTTTAGAAAGTGTTTTATGCTCAGAAAGAGAAGATTTGAAGAAATATATTCTTATCACTGGGAAATAGAAAGGCTCAAGAGATTGAAGACATGTCCTTTACCAGAACCCCCTGAGCATTGTAAAACATGTCATAAAATACTTGGTTTATAGAGAAGTATATGTCATTCCGAGTGAAGCGAAGCAATCATAAAACAATGTAATTGAAAAACTTTTGCAGAGACAATGGGATTGCTTCGGGGACTGCGTCCCCTCGCAATGACAGGAAAATTAGACAGCTTTAAGTAGTTATCCCCCTGCCTACTTGTATTTTTTTCCTTAAGATTGCCTTTATACCCTCCATTGAGATGAACACCACAATGCCGAAACCTAAGATTATTCCGAAAGTAGAGATTGAAGGGATAACAATACCAAAGGCGTCCCGAACTGCTGGAATCTGGATGAGTGCCGCTGTCAATATGAACTGGGATATTATAGAGAGGACAAGCCACTTATG
>JBGPQS010000006.1:0-14288 GCA_041489235.1 Thermodesulfovibrionia bacterium | reverse complement strand
TTCCACCGCGACCGAACAGGCCTGCACCAAGAATTCAGGCGATCTCAATAGATACACAGGCAAAATTTGCACTCACTATTACACATATTACGTCCAACCTTAAACAACGCTTTGACCATGCACCTCACCTGAAGGCCCTCCAGTGGCTCGCAACAGATGAACTCCCCCGCGGAGTAGAAGAAGTTTGGGAAGAACCAGCGATAACTCCTGATACCCTTGCCTACCTTCAATATACCTCAGGCTCGACAACCGTCCCTAAGGGTGCGATGGTAACACATAATAATATCATGTACAACGCTCATATGCTCCAGGCTGGTTTTCAGACGACAGAGAAATCAATTGTTGTGAACTGGTTGCCTCTTTTTCATGATATGGGACTGATCGGGAATGTTATTCATGCTGTCTATTTAGGCGCCCTATGTATCCTCATGTCACCGGAGTCGTTTCTCCAAGGTCCAGCACGGTGGCTCCAATTAATTTCCCATTATAAAGGCACGTTCAGCGGCGCACCAAATTTTGCTTATGACTTATGTGTAGAAAAGATCTCCCCCGAGCAGCGGACGACTCTTGACCTGAGTTCTTGGCGTACTGCCTATAATGGCGCTGAGCCGTTACGGCCTGGAACATTGAAACGTTTTACAGAGACCTTTGCACCCTACGGCTTCCGTCCTGAATCTTTTTATCCATGCTATGGGCTTGCTGAGGCGACATTGATTGTTACTGGTGGTCTAAATTCAGATCCACCTGTCGTACGCTCCTTTGAAAAAGCAGCTCTTGAGGACAACCTGGTAGTAGCAGGTTCTCCTGAGGAAAATGGTACCAAAACACTGGTGGGTTGCGGTCAGGCCATCCTGGAAGAAAAAATCGTGATTGTGGACCCCAAAACGTTGACCGGGTGCCGCACGTATGAGATTGGCGAAATCTGGGTATCTGGTCAGAATATTGCGAAAGGTTACTGGAACCGGCCAGAGGAGACAGAACATACCTATGGTGTTTACCTGTCAGACTCTGGTGAGGGGCCATTTCTCCGCACAGGTGATTTGGGTTTTTTCCATGATGGAAACTTGTTTATTGTGGGACGAAGCAAGGATATGATTATAATCCAGGGTCAGAACTATTATCCCCAGGACATTGAACTGACAGTGGAACAAAGCCATCCGGCATTACGGCTGAACAATGGTGCGGTGTTTTCGATTGATGTTGACGGAAAGGAACAATTGGTAATCGTCCAAGAAATAAATCGGAATCAAAGGAACCTTGATATAGAAAAAGTGATCAATACTATCCGCTGGGAAGTAGCAAAGGAGCACGGACTGCAGGCATATGCTGTAGTGTTAATCAAGCCTTATAGTATTTCCAAAACCTCCAGTGGTAAAATTATGCGTCATGCCTGTCGCACAGCGTTTCTCCAAAAAAGTCTTCATGTCGAGGGAGAATGGCAGGCACCACTTTAGGCGCCAGTTCTCAGAGGAGAACCTGAGACGGCTATCAGAAAAAATACTCGGTTGATTATGGGAGATGTCGAGATAAAATATAACTCATTAATTGACCCGATCTTAGAGAGGGCAGTTCGTGACCCTGATCGTCTTGCGATGGTTTTCATCGCAGAAGATGGTTCAAGGGAGTTGATCACTAACGCAAAGATGCATGAAGATGCAGCTGCCTATGCACAGGCGCTGCAGGCAATCGGCATTAAAAAAGGTGACCTTGTCATCCTCGTGCTGCGCCACCAACGTGAACTCATCTCTGCCTTTTGGGGAGCTATGTATCTAGGCGCTATTCCGTCCATCTTCCCTTACCTTACCGAAAAATTAGACGCTACGATTTATAAAGAGCGTGTGCGAGCTTTGGTGGGTTATTTCAATGCCAGGGCTGTAATCACTTTTCAAGAATATAAGGATGACATGTCTGTATTGTTGTCCGGCATGAAATGTCCTGTCATTGGTATAAACGAGGTCGTGGCCTATGAACCTGAGAGTTCATGGGAACCAGTAGATTTTTCTTCCGGAGAAGAACTGGCCTGTCTCTTATTGAGTAGTGGAACAACTGGGTTACAGAAAGGGATTGCACATTCACATCGAGCGACTTTAGGACAACTTGAAGTCTTTGTTCAAGCACTCCAGGTAAGGGCGGGTGATGTTGCTGTAGGATGGGTGCCTTTGTACCATGACATGGGTATGGTTCTTAGTCTTTTCCTCCCCACCTATGCAGGAATACCCACTGTAATAATGTCCCCATTTTCATGGGTGCGCAACCCGAAGATGCTTTTCTGGGCAATCCATGAATTTAAAGGCACATTATCATGGATGCCCAACTTTGCCTTTAACCTCTGTGTGCGCAGCATCCGTGAGCAGGACTTAGAAGGTCTTGACCTAAGTCATTGGCGGGTTCTGATAAACAGCGCAGAGCCCATCCGCTACGATAGTCATATGATGTTCATACAACGTTTTGCGCCTTATGGCTTCCGGGAGAGTGCGCTTACACCTACTTATGGTATGACTGAAATAACAGGAATTGCCACGATAACCCCTCTTGATCAGTCACCCACTATAGATTGGGTAAACAGGCATGAACTACAAGAAGCCCGTATCGCGGTACCGGCAAATCCCCATGAAAAGGAGGCAATGCCACTTGTGAGTTCCGGGGTTCCGACTCCAAAAGCAGAAGTTATAATAATGACTGAGGACGGTAAGCGACTCCCGGATCGTCAGGTGGGTGAGATTGTACTCCGAAGTGAATTTGTGATTGATGAGTACTATAACCGTCCAGACTTGACTTCACAAGTTATAAGAGATGGGTGGTATTATACAGGTGACTTAGGTTACCTGACAGATAGACACCTGTTTGTCACCGGACGTAAAAGTGATCTGATCATTATCGGCGGTCATAATATCCATCCAGAAGATATAGAAGAGATTGCTAATAAGGTACCCGGTGTTTACCCTGGTCGCGCTGCGGCTTTTGGTGTCACGGATGAATACATAGGATCAGAGGTGATTGTATTAGTATGCGAATTGAGGCACCAAGCAGACGACAAAAAGAAACTCGAGATTGAGCGTGAGTTGCGTTACCGCGTGGTACAAGAGTTAGGGGTCACTCTTACACACATACTTTTGATAGAAGAAAAAGGATGGATCATAAAAACTTCTAATGGCAAAATTGCCCGAGCAGCCAATCGGGGAAAATACTTAAGACTCAAGGAGCATTAACATGAACGTACCATTATCAATTCTTGAATTCCGTGACCGTGCCGAAATGTATTTCGGTGAAAAAACCGCCATCTTTGATGGAGAAAAAAAGTTTACCTATGGTGAATTTGGTAAGCGGACACATCGCCTCGCAAATGCCTTGCGCGCCTTAGGTGTCAGGAAGGGCGACCGTGTGTCGATCATTTGTTCTAACACACATCATATGCTCGAAGCCTATTTTGGTGTGATAGAAGCCGGTGCTGTTTTAACCCCGATTAACATCCGACTCTTACCTCAGAATATTGCATATATAATAAATCATGCAGCATCAAAGGTTATTTTTTACCATAAAGATTTTACAGAACTTGTTCAGAAAATCAAAAGTGATATCCCTGAGACCCGGCATTTTATCGTTATCGAAGGTGAGGCAGACAATCTTGCTACACATGAGTATGAAGATTTACTCAATGCTGCATCCATCGAATATCAGCCGCAAGATTTTGATGAGAATGACATTGCTGAATTGTTCTATACCAGTGGCACAACAGGAAACCCTAAAGGGGTCGCACTTACCCACCGCAATCTGCATCTTCACACACTCTATGCTGCTATTGCGCTGAAGGCCTGTGATGAAGATGTTGTCCTCCATATGATACCGTTGTTTCATGTCAATGGATTGGGCCAGCCGCATATATTTACCTTGGTTGGTGCGTCTCACGTCTTACTGCGCAAGTATGATCCACTGATGTTATTGAAACTCATACATCAGTATCGTGTGACACACCTAATCGGCGTTCCCACGATGCATGCAGGGGTGGTCAACTGTCCTGAATTTGATCAGTACGACGTGTCGAGTCTCAAATTTGTCATGGCAGGTGGAGCGCCTGCCTCATCTACGTTACTCCACACAATGCAAAAAAAGGTGATTAAGACTGCGATGGCTGGTTACGGCTTGACTGAGACCTCACCTTTGATATGCCTTGCCTATCCCCGCAAGCATCTCACTGACTCAGAACCGCCTGAAATGCAATTTCAGCGTCAGACAGCGACTGGTTGGGCTATCCCTGGCATAAAAATTCGTGTGGTAGATACACATGGTAATGATGTCCGGCCTGATGGTCAGCAGATTGGTGAAATTATTGTGCGGTCGAATGTAGTCATGCACGGCTATTACAAAGATGAAAAAGCAACTCAAGAGGCTATTCGTAATGGCTGGTTTTACACAGGCGATATGGCAACGATAAATGATAAACGGTATTTTACTATTGTAGACCGATCAAAAGATGTCATCATCAGTGGTGGTGAAAATCTGTCATCGCTTGAAATCGAAAATGTCATTTTCAAACACCCGGCTGTGCTTGAATGTGTGGTTGTAGCAGCTCCAGATGAGAGATGGGGTGAGGTGCCAGTTGCTCTGATTGTTTTAAAGTCAGGAGTTACCGCTACCGCAGATGATATACTCTTACACTGTCGTCAGCATCTTCCTGGTTTCAAAATACCAAAGCGCATAGAATTCCGTGAGAATCTGCTCAAAGGGGGAACAGGAAAAATCCTTAAGTCGGAAATACGCGAGGAGTTCTGGAAAGGACATAAAAAACGCGTGCATTGATATGCCATTTGTTAAATAAAGGGGGCAGGCTCATTTTCTGACACTCACCCCATCTCTTCAATCACCGCTGCTGCTAAGAGCGGAAACATTATCTCATGATGTCCTGTAAGGGCATATGCAGTGCCCTTTTTCATGGTAGGTCTTTTGAGAACATTTTCTCTTGGCCTGTAATGCTGGATAAAATCCATATTTACCGTTGTGATGTTTTCAACGGTGTAACCAAGATTCCTTGCAACTGTCAATGCCTTTAAAAAAACCTCGGGCATGATGACAGCAGAACCAAGATTGATGTAAACCCCTCCTTCGAGGTCAGATACGACAGAAGTAAAAAGCTTGAAATCCCTGAAGCTCCCTTCTCCAATAGCTGAGCCATCAGCTTCAGGATGCATATGGATAATATCTGTTCCTATAGCAACATGCACGGTTGCAGGGATATCATGCTCATAGGCAGATGCGAAGATGCTTTTATCTTTGAACTTGAATTTACTCTTGTGTATCATTTCGCCAACAGACCTACCTATTCCATATCCTTTCCTTGTTCCCTCTTTTATTGCCCTATTAAGATACCTGCCTGTTTCTCTTGCCATTCCAAACACACCTTTGCAGAGCTCAGTCCCTACATCCTCTGATGTATGACCAGCAAATGAAATCTCGAAATCGTGGATAATACACGCACCATTTGTTGCAAGAGCAGTGATGATCCCTTTTTGCATAAGATCAATCATCACAGGTGAAAGACCAACTTTTATCGGATGTGCACCCATTCCGAGGATGACAGGCCTGTAGTGTTGTCGTGCCTCTACAATAGCCTTTACCACATTCCTGAAATCATTCGACGCAAGGATATCAGGAAGTTTATCAATAAAGGTCTTAAGCGCATCCCCCTTTATATGTGGGTTTGCAAATGCATCAAGTGAAACCTTACTTGTTCTCTTATTTAAAGGATAGGTTTTTACCTGTCTCAGCGATACAGGTCTATATTTTTTCATAGGTTACATCTTAACATAAAGAAATATGACAGGGCTATTGATTTTACAGAGCATTTTATGGTATCAAATTAGACTTAGTTTAAGAGGAGGTTCAGATTGCCAGCTAAAGCAAGACCGAAGAAAAGTCTTTCAACCCTGAAGAGGGCACGACAGGCTGAAAAACAGAATATTCGTAATAAGGCTGTCCGTAGCTCTATTAAAACTATTGTGAAAAAGGTTGAATCAGCAATAGCTTCAGGTAATAAAGAAGATGCGGGTAAGTCACTTATCGGTGCAGTAAAGACGATTACGAAAGCTGTTTCAAAGGGTGTGATTCACAAAAACACTGCCTCAAGAAAAATTTCACGGCTCACCAAGAAAGTGAATACCCTTTTTAAAGTCGAAGCAACTTAACCAGAAGATATTCCATATAAAAAGTTCTTCCGGAGCTTTTTATATCTCTATCAGCTTCGTGGAGAAGCTTAAATATTCTGAGAAAGTAGTCATCCTTTTTTGGCTTGCTCCCTGAAGACAGACTTCGTCCAAACTGCCAGTTAAGGGCGCCTATGAGACTGTAATCATCTGTTGTTTCTCTCAATGTTTTGTATATTCTAAATACGCTTTCTGAATCTTTGTCTATGAGAGCATCCACAAGGTCAAATATGCCATAAGAACCTTCTCCTGCAATAATATAAGAGATATCATCCACATCTATCTTTTGTTTTCCAAGCAGAGAAATCTTTTCTATCTCTGCTGAAAGAAGACCAAAATCAGGACCTATGAGGCCCAGCATATAGTCAGCGACCCTGTCAGATATTTCCAGACCCTTTATTTTGGCTCTCTGCTTTATCCAGTGTGGAATCTCTGGCTCTCTCATATCGAGAGATATGGTCTTCACCATTCTGAACCTTTCTCTCAATTCTTTTTTTAATGCTCCTTCATGGAGTATCAAATACACTGTGCTCGGTGAGGGGTTTACAATATAGCCATCTAATCTCTTATTATCATCTTTAGATAGTTTCTGAAGGTTCACTTCTACTATGACAAACTTTCTTTTTCCAAAGAAGGGGATGGTATTTGCCACATCTACTATTTGTGCGAACGACAGGTCTTCTTCGCCTGAGATTGAGAGATTGAATATATGGAGGGTGAACTCTCTCTCGTCCTCGGGTACAAGTCTTTTTATTGCCTCTATTGCCTCCTTGTGAAAATATGGGTCTGATGCATACAGAAGATAAACCGGTAAAGGCAGACCTTTTTCTATTTCATGGAAAAATATCTGGAGGCTCATCTGTAAATAATGACTGCAACTATCTCCATCGCCATGTCTCTTATCGCTTTTTCTGAAGCAAGTTCTTTCGATGCAATCACATCTGACAGTTTGCCAGAGCTTGAAAAAGAGACGATGAACGGAGATCCTATATTTTTAAAGTCTTTCACATTTCCAGATGGCTCGACGAGTCTAAAATCTGCCTTAATAACTGCTTCATATTCTGCTGCTATGTCTGCTTTTGTTGACAGAACATTTAATTGAAACTGATGAATCGTACCACTGAGTGTATAACCTGCGTCAGGATGAACAGTAATCCCTTGTTTCAGAAATTCCTCTGTGAGTGCTCTGTGAAGTTTGTCCTGCAGTTTCGGTTCATAGGTTTTATTTTCTATCTTTCCAATCTGTATTGAATCGAAAGGCAGAGATGCTCTCCCGTGAATTGTATACCCGCAGCCAGCCACACATAGAGCACAGAGCATAGAGCATAGAGATAATATTATAAAGCATCGCACATAAACCATAGAGCGCTGGATATGGAGTTTCATGCCTCTCACTCCTTGCTCTTTGCTCTTTGCTCTCATTTATTCTCCAATGACTATATTCACTAATTTACCCTTAACCACAATAACTTTTTTGATTGTTTTTGCACCAACAATCTCTTTTATCTTTTGCTGTTCGAGCGCCATCTTCTCAATCTCATCATCAGGAGTGCCTTGTGATATCATAATCTTTGATCTTAGTTTACCATTAATTTGTATTACGAGTTCTATCTTCTCTTCTCTTGCGATCTCCTCATCCCATTGAGGCCACTGTTGTTCAAAGATACTCGGTTCATTCCCTACCGCCTCCCACAGTTCTTCTGTAATATGTGGAGAAAATGGAGAGAGAAGGATGAGTACTCGCTCTAATGCAAACTTAAACATTTTCCAGTCTTCATCGGATTCAGGTTCAAATGAAGTGATCTCATTCACGAGTTCCATTAATCCAGCTATTGCAGTGTTGAAGTGGTACTCGCGCTCGATGTCTGTTGTAACCTTTTTAATAGTTTGATGGGTCTTCCGCAACAAAAGTGACGCGTGATCTGTGATACGTGATGCATCAAATCCTCTTATCTCATTACGCATTACGCTTAATGCTTCGCGGTTCTTATAAACAATCCCCCACAGCCTGTGTAAGAACCTGTATGCTCCCTCAACACCTTTGTCTGACCATTCAAGGTCCCTCTCGGGAGGAGCTGCAAAGAGAGAAAACAACCTTGATGTATCAGCACCATATTTTTCTATCAGATAATGAGGGTCAACAACGTTACCTTTTGATTTGGACATCTTTGCGCCATCTTTTATCACCATGCCCTGTGTAAGAAGATTTTGAAAAGGTTCACCTGTACTGATAAGTCCGAGGTCACGTATGACCCGTGTAAAAAACCTCGAGTAAAGAAGATGAAGTACTGCGTGTTCAACGCCACCAATATACTGGTCAACAGGCATCCAATACTTACATTCTGATTGTGGAGATAGAAGTTCGGAGTCTAAGTTAATATCACCTTTTTTAAAACAATACCGCACGAAATACCATGATGAGTCAACAAATGTATCCATTGTGTCAGTCTCACGCTTTGCTTTCCCACCGCATTTCGGGCACTTGGTATTCAGAAATGCCTCTGACTCCCGGAGAGGAGAGCCACCCTTACCTGTTAATCTCACGTCTTCGGGGAGTATTACAGGAAGGTCTTTCTCAGGTACGGGCACTATGCCACATTTATCACAGTAGAGTATAGGGATTGGTGTTCCCCAGTATCTCTGTCGGGATATGCCCCAGTCGCGGAGTTTATAGTTAATGGTACCCTTCCCAAATCCCTTCTCTTCGATAAATTGTATTATCTCCTTTTTTGCACTATCACTCTTCATACCGCTAAACTTTCCTGAATTCACTAGAATCCCTTCGTCCTCATATGCCTCTGTCATGAGTTCTGAGTTCAAAGTTCTGAGTTCAGAATCAGGTACTATCACAATTTTTATAGGTAGATCATATTTCTTTGCGAATTCAAAATCTCTCTGATCATGAGCTGGTACGGACATGATAGCGCCTGTACCATATTCCATGAGAACGAAATTTGCGACATATACAGGGACTCTATTACCATTTAATGGATTTATCGCATAATATCCTGTGAAAAGCCCTATCTTTTCATCTTCCTTTCCATATTGAGCTTTTACAGCGTCAAGTTTATCGGTATCTTTAACCATTCTTTCTGCCATAGGATGTCCAGAAGCAATGCACATAAAGATCACACCAAATAATGTATCCGGCCTTGTGGTGAATATTTTTAATTGTTCGTCCATTCCTTCAATGGGAAAGTCTACCTCCACGCCTTCACCCTTCCCAATCCAGTTTTTCTGCATGAGTACGACCCTTTCTGGCCATCCTGTTAATTCATCGCACTCCTGAAGTAATTCTTCTGCATAGTGAGTAATTCTGAAAAACCATTGCTCAAGTCTCTTCTGGGTAACTGTACTGTCACAGCGCCAGCATTTCTCATCGATAACCTGTTCATTTGCAAGGACAGTTGCACATGACGGACACCAGTTCACGTAAGAATGTTTTCTGTATGCAAGTCCTTTCTCGAACATCCTGAGGAAAAACCACTGGTTCCATTTGTAATATTCAGGGCTACAGGTTGTTACCTCTCTTTCCCAATCATAGCTAAACCCCATGCGATTAAGCTGTTTCTTCATGTACTCAATATTTTTATACGTCCATTCTGAAGGATGCACACCATGTTTTATCGCAGCATTCTCTGCAGGAAGTCCGAATGCATCCCATCCCATAGGATGGAGTACATTGTAGCCGCGCATCTTCTTATATCGTGCAATCACATCACCAATTGCATAATTTCTTACATGCCCCATATGGATCTCTCCGGAAGGATAAGGAAACATCTCAAGGCAATAAAATTTTTTATTGGAAGGATTGTACCTGGTCTTGTTGAGCTGCTTTTCAGCCCAGTATTTTTGCCACTTCAGTTCAACTTTTTGAGGGTTGTATCTTTCTTCCAAAACCACCTACCTCCTCAAACTGTTTAGAAAGCCAATATAAAATCAGATATATCGGCGAGAATTATTTGGAAGGTATTATAACAAAAATGCTGATATTGGTAACTTTTTAATGCCTGCCCGTGTTAGATTAAGGCTATTTAAATACGCCTTGTTTATCGACTCTTAGAACCCTGCAGGTACCGTCGAGGTTGAATTGAAAGGTATTCCATTTCTTACAATCAGCACATCTCCCTGACCATTCAAGGGAAATGTAGCCACACTCCTTACAATAGTAAGGCAATCGCAGAGCCACCTTTAAGTCCAGTGCCTTCCTGAACTCATAAACAGCCTTTTCAGGCTGATTCCTCTTCATATAGAGGCTGCCCATAAGCTGATGCAGTTCTGGATAATCAGTTCCTCCTGTATCAATAGATGCAAGAGTTTCAAAAGCATCATCCACCATCTCTAGTCTGTAGTAGAGCTTCCCGAGAAAAAATTTTATTTCAGGGTCTTGTGGATTCCTTGAGAGGCTGTTTTTATAAGTTCTTATAAGTCGTCCTGGTTCACCAAGGGTTATCAGCAGGTCTTCAAGCCTTGCGAGTACGATCATTGAAGATGTCTGTTCATAACTCTTTTCAAGATTATTAATTGCTTCTTCGCTCTCACCTTCCCTTAAAAGCACCTCAGCAAGCCCGAGTGTTGCAGGAACAAAATCTTTGTCTATTCGCAGCACTGTCCTGAATGCCTTCTTTGCCTTTTCGAGTTCACCGTTCTCGATGCTCTTTCTCCCATACTCATACTTATACCCGATGAGATCCTGACGTTCGCGGTTTTTATCCTTTTCTGCATGTTCATTTTTCAAGATTATTTTTTGAATAAGGACGAGTTCATCCCACCTTTCCTGCCTCTCGAGAATATCCCTTTTTTTATAGAGGGCTGAAAGGTTCTCATCATCGATATCGAGAATTTCGTCAACATAATGGAGGGCATCTGACCATCTTCCTGTTTTTTCCATAAGCCTTTCGAGGGCAAACAATGTTTCGAGGTTCCGGGGGCTGATATCCCTTGCCCGTTGATAGTATTCGCCTGCCTTCTGAAAATCCTCTTCTGTAACTGCAATATCTCCGAGCCTTAATAATGCATCAAGGTGTTCAGGCTCTTTTGACAGAACCCCTTTAAGTAACTCCCTCGCCTCATCCTCATTATGGGCAAGAAGACTGTTCAACGCCTTTGAGTAGACCCCCTGAACCTCTGCCTCTCTTTTCTGTTTCTTCTGGTATTGCCAGTTATCTATAAACCTCTTCAAATCTCTTATTGCAAAAATAATGAGCATTGTGAGGGCACCAACTATACCGGAGAGCAATATCAGACCTATGGTAGAAATCTCATAGGTCATTCCAAAAGGTATATTTATGGTGGTAGATTCCTGATTAAACATTGCAAAGAGGGCAATAACGCCGAGCAACAAGATAAATATCGCAACATATAGTTTACCCATCACTATCTCCGCTTAACTTAATGGAACTTTTTCGGCATCCATCCACAGTTTTTCAAGCTCATAGAAATCCCTTGTCGCATCTTCAAAAATATGGATAATGACATCTCCATAGTCTATCAGAACCCAGTGGCTATAATTCAGTCCTTCAATACCGAGAGGCTTTATACCTGCTTTGGAAAACCTGTCTTCAACTCCTTCTGCAATTGATCTTATTTGGGTTGTGCTTTCACCAGAACAGATGACAAAATAATCTGCAATAATAGTCATGCCCTTCAAATTAAGAACAAGGACATCTTTTGCTTTTTTATCCAGAGCTGCATTTGCCAATTCAAGGGCTTTAATTTTACTTTCTAAGGGTCTTCCCTCCCTTCAATTTTCTCGTGATGCGTAAACCATAAGTCGTAAAGTGTTTAAATATGAGCAAAACTTATTACTACTTATAACTCATTGCCCATTACTTATTACACTTATAGAGCTTATTAGAAATTATATAGGATTCGACTGCCTCTGGCAATAGATATTTTATGCTCTTTCCTTCACTTAACCGTTTTCTTATTCGGGTTGCTGATATATCTATAATAGGAAGCCTCAATGCGATTATATCCCTGTTGCCTTTGAGTTTTGCAGTATACGATTCAATTTCTGCTGCATCAAGCTTTTTAAGAGCACGCTCATCAGCAGATATGTACGGGGATGACAGAAGGTCAACAAACCTGAAAGGAGACCGCGGGATAACGACAAAATCCATAAGACCGATGAGGTTCTCTGGATTCCACCAATTGGGGATGTCAAGGAATGCATCAATTCCAAGAATAAATAAAAAGTCTATCCCGGGACTTGCCTTCTTCAACTCTTCCACTGTTTTTACTGTATACGACTTTCCGGGATGTCTGCATTCAATATCTGACAGTTCAAAAAAACGGTTCGTCACCACTGCAAGCCGTGTCATCTTATATCTGTGCACTGCTTCTGCAAGTTCTTCTGTTTTGAGCGAAGGGGTTCCAGAGGGAATAAAAAGTATCCTGTCAAGCCTGAGTTTTTCCCTTACTTCTTCAGCAGCTCTCAGGTGTCCATAATGTATGGGGTTAAATGTCCCGCCGAAAATACCGACTTTCATAGCCTGACCATTTTCTTACTCCCTCAGTTGCCCATTTCCAAGGACTATAAACTTGGTGCATGTAAGCTCTTCAAGACCCATTGGTCCCCGCGCATGGATTTTATCAGTCGATATACCTATCTCAGCTCCAAGGCCAAACTGATAGCCATCATTAAG
Organism: Thermodesulfovibrionia bacterium; assembly: GCA_041489235.1. Classification (GTDB taxonomy): domain Bacteria; phylum Nitrospirota; class Thermodesulfovibrionia; order Thermodesulfovibrionales; family SM23-35; genus VGWZ01. The sequence continues at coordinate 1,444 of JBGPQS010000006.1, read as the reverse complement.
TCTGGTTGATGCATTCACAAACACAGCAGAGGAATCTACCTCTCTCAGGAACCTCATGGCCTTCTCATAATCATTTGTGACAATGGCATCAGAATGCGAAGAGCTATATTTTGCGATGTGAGCCATCGCATTATCAATGTCCTCCACTATCCTTATATTCACTATAAGGTCAAGATATTCGTTGTAAAAATCTTCTTCTTTTACTTTTTCAAGAGATGCATCTATCTTCCTTGTTGCAGGACATCCCTTTATTTTCACACCGGCGTCTTTGAACCTCTTTATCATAATGGGCAGAAAGGCCTTTGCAATCTTCTTATCTACAAGCATTGTTTCCATAGCATTACAGGTACCAGGCCTCTGAACCTTTGCATTAAAGCATATCTCTTCTGCCATCCTCACATCAGCATCTCTGTCAACAAACACATGGCAGATACCCTTATAGTGCTTGAGAACCGGTATCCTTGAATTTTCTGTGACAGCCCTTATAAGCCCTTCCCCGCCCCTCGGAATTATCAGATCAACAATACCCTCAAGTTTGAGCATCTCCATAATTGCTTCTCTATCAGGTATATCAAGAAACGTTACTGCACCTTCATGAAGCCCCTGTTTTTTAGCAACACCCCTTAATACTGTAACAATTGCTTTGTTTGAATGAACAGCCTCAGAACCCCCTCTGAGTATCACTGCATTGCCAGCCTTGAGGCATAGGCCTGTTGCATCTACAGTCACATTGGGTCTTGATTCATAAATAATCCCGATGACACCGATTGGCACACGCATCCTTCCAACAGTCATTCCATTTGGCCTCTGCCACATCTTTGTTATTTCACCAACAGGGTCAGGAAGGGCTGCGACCTCGATAAGCCCCTGTGACATCTCACTAATACGTTTTTCATTTAATGTCAACCTGTCTATCAATGCCTTTGAAAAACCCTTCTCCTCCGCAATCTTTATGTCTTTTTTATTCTCTGAAATAAGCCCTTTTGCATTCTTTTTAAGGGCTTCTGCCATTTTCAAAAGTGCAAGGTTTTTCTGTTTTGAAGACGCTTTTGCAAGGGATTTTGCACCTTCTTTTGCCTCTAATGCCTTATTGAACACATATGCCTTTATATCCATGCACTCCCTCCAAGAAAATATCAATTTTTATTACCTCTATGAATTATATCATACCCTTGCTGATATTCATAAAATTTGATAGTGGAAACATCTAAAATTCTGTCTTAATGATTTAATCCTCAATCATGACTGAAAAATGCTCTTGGAGTGAACATTACGAAATTTTTAGGTTAACCAGCCTTAGCGAAGGGAGCGTCCCCGAAGGGGTGAATTTGCACTGTCTGAGTCCCGATGAATATCGGGACGAGTTTGCAAATTCGAGCGAACGAGCTTTAGGCTGGTTAAAAATTTCGTTCAGTTAGCGAGAGGGCATTTTTCAGCACTAAAT
>JBGPQS010000005.1:0-14725 GCA_041489235.1 Thermodesulfovibrionia bacterium | reverse complement strand
CTGTTGCCCTTGCATTGAGAAACAGTGGCATAAAGCCAGAGGATGGTGATGATCAACTGAGAGAAGTTCTCAATAATGCTGCTATCATTTTCAAAAATGGAAGGATATTTCTTAACAACAGTGATGTTTCAGAAGATATAAGGTCAAAAGAGATTGACCATTTATCCTCTGTCTTTTCCACAAAAAAGATTGTCAGAGATTTCCTTCTCGATGCCCAGAGGAATACTGCTGTTACCACCAATATTGTCGTGGAAGGAAGGGATATTACAACAGTAGTATTTCCAGATGCATGGAAAAAAATTTATCTGGATGCTTCTATGGAGGAACGGGCGAAAAGGCGCTCTCACCAGTTCAGGGAAAGAGGTATTGAGATGAGCATTGAAGAATCCATAAAAAATATTACGGAAAGAGATATGAGGGACTCCAGAAGAGATATTGCCCCTCTTAAGAAGCCAGAGGATGCGTTGTTAATAGATTCATCAAACCTGTCTATAGGACTGGTAAAAGAAAAAATACTTGAGTTTATAAGAGCCGATCCTTGAGTTATCTCTATTGGGCATTCTGGACAACTTTTTCTGTTTTTTTTAGGGTCTTTAACAGACTTGAGGTCATTAATTCTGAGAATGTTCCCGGGAGATGAAACAAGGGAAACTCATTGTTATGTTTCCAGAAGGAGGCCGAAGTGTCGATGGGAACCTGCTTGATGCCAGAGGTAATATTTGGTAACCCAATAGAGATCGAGCATACGGAAACAGATAAACATTTTCAGGAAAGAATAAGCAGAGATATAATGGGAAAAATTAAAAACCTAAAAAGCGAGGAGCCAAGGGCAAAGAGCAAAGGGTTAAAAACTTTTTACTCCCTGCTCTTCGCTCTGTGCTCTATACTCATTCAATGGAAATAATCGTAGCAAAGACTGCAGGGTTCTGCTTTGGTGTAAAGAGAGCTATAGACATTGCCTTTAAGATAGCAAAGGAAAAAAGTAAGGGGGTATATACCCTCGGTCCCATAATTCATAATCCACAGGTTGTAGAAAAGCTCAAGGAAAAGGGCATAATCCCTATAAAAGACATTAAATCAAAAAAAAATATCAAGGCATTGATAATCAGAACCCACGGCATACCACTTTATCTCTCAAAAAAAATAGCATCCTTAGGCTGTCATATTATAGATACCACATGTCCATTTGTAAAAAAAGCCCAGCATTATGCTAAACTCCTTAGGGAAGAAGGTTACCAGGTAGTAATCCTGGGTGAGAAAGACCACCCGGAGGTAAAAGGGCTCATGAGCTTTGCGAGCGGTGATGTCATTGTCATTGATGGGAAAAATCCTCTTCCAAAGCTCAAAAGTAAAGTGGGCATTGTTGTCCAGACCACACAACCTCTGGAGGCATTGAAAAAGGTTCTATGTGATGCTATAGAATATTCAAAGGAGATAAAAGTATATAATACAATATGCAATTCCACAGCCCTCAGATTAAACGAAACAGAAGAGATGGCCCATAAGGTTAACGTAATGATAGTAGTTGGTGGCAAAAACAGCGCAAACACAACACAGCTTGCAAGGCTGTGCAGGTCTCTTTCAGTACCAACATATCATATAGAGACCTCCTCCGAGATTAATGAGGAGTGGTTCAGGGGAGCAAAAAAAGTGGGTATTACAGCCGGGGCCTCAACACCCAAGTGGATTATAAAAGAAGTCGAAGAAAAAATTAGAGATATAGGAGGATAACATTTTAGTGGAACTTAAAGGGAATGAGATGGAAAAGCTTTATGCTGAGACCTTTCATAAGATTGAGGAGGGAGCGATATTTAGGGGAAAGGTAGTAGCATTGAAGCAAGATGGCGTCATTGTTGATATCGGGTATAAATCTGAGGGTTTTATCCCGATCGAGGAATTCTCAGAAGAAGAGATCATCTCATTAGGGGTTGGCAGTACTATAGAGGTCTATGTTGAAGAGATAGAGGATTCTGAAGGCATTGTCATCCTTTCAAAAGATAAAGCAGCAAAGATAAAGTCATGGGAGCTTCTTGAAGAAGCATTACAGAAAGGAACCTCTGTAGAAGGGAAGGTTGTTGGCAAAACAAAAGGTGGCCTTTCTGTAAATATATCTGAAGTCTATGCATTCCTTCCAGGGTCACAGATAGATATAAAAACACCTAAGGAGATTGACAGCCTCATCGGGAAAACAATGTCATTTAAGGTGTTAAAGCTCAATAACAGGCTTTCTAATGTTGTTATATCCAGGAGGGCAATCCTTGAAGAGGAAAGGCAGAAAAAGAAGGCTGAAACCCTCGTAAACCTTAAAGAGGGTACCATCATTAAAGGAATTGTGAAAAATATTACCGATTACGGTGTTTTTATTGATCTCGGTGGAATAGATGGATTATTGCATATATCGGATATCTCATGGGGAAGAATAAGCCATCCTTCCGAGTTTTTTGCGATTGGAGACGAAGGAGAAGTTATTGTCCTGAAATATGACGAGGAGAATGAAAAAGTAACCCTCGGCTACAAACAGAAAAAGCCTGATCCATGGGTCATTGTCGATGAAAGATACCCTATCGGGAAAAAGGTAAGAGGTAAAGTCGTGAGCATCACTGATTATGGTGCCTTTATTGAACTCGAGGAGGGGCTGGAAGGACTTGTGCATATATCAGAAATTGACTGGGTATCAAGGCCAAAACACCCGTCAAAGTACCTGTCCATTGGCGAAACCGTGGACGCAGTCGTGTTAAAGGCAGACAAAGAAGAGAGACGGCTTTCCCTGAGCATTAAACAGCTCAAACCAAGTCCATGGGAAGTTGTCTCACTGCGTTACACAATCGGCCAGAAGATTTCTGGTAAGGTAAAAACACTTACTGACTTTGGTGTTTTTGTAAATCTCCCTGAGGGAGTTGATGGTCTTATACATATCTCAGATCTCTCATGGACAAAACATATAAAACACCCCTCGGAACTCTTAAGAAAAGGGCAGAAGATAGAAGCTATTATCCTGAGCATTGAACCAGATAAGGAGAGGATAGCACTCGGCCTGAAACAGCTTGAACCTGATCCCTGGGTTCTTGAAATTCCAGAAAAGTTTAAACTCGGGTCCGAGGCAAAAGGGAAAGTATTGCGTATTACTGATTTTGGTATATTTGTAGAACTTGAAGGTGGAGTTGAAGGTCTCATTTATTCTTCAGAGATTATCAAACCCACATCAGAAAAGATCGAGGATGTGATAAAAGAAGGTGATGATATATGGGTACGAATAATAAAGATTGACACCGAGGAAAGAAAAATAGGACTAAGCATGAAAAACCTGAAGAGGACAGAAGAATGAAAAAATTCTTCATGATTCTTCTCGGTCTCCTCATACTTCTCGTTATTGTGAGTATTCTCCTCATAGTAATGCAAAAGAGTATTTCTATAGGTGATCGGATTGCGCTTGTCCGGATAGAAGGTATGATTGCAGATTCAAAAGACAGTATCGAGGAAATCAAGGAATATGTGAAGGACCCATCGGTTAAGGCTATTCTCCTTCGCATTGACAGCCCTGGAGGTGCAGTAGCTCCTGCACAGGAGATCCATGAAGAAGTGAAAAAGGCTGTTGCAAAAAAGCAGGTGGTGGTCTCAATGGGCTCTGTTGCCGCATCGGGTGGTTATTATATTGCATCGCCTGCAACAAAAATTATTGCAAACCCGGGAACGATTACAGGCTCAATTGGTGTAATCATGGAAATCCCTAACTTAGAGGGACTCATGAATAAGATTGGGGTAAAAACTGAGGTAGTAAAGAGCGGGAAACACAAGGATCTCGTTTCCACGTTCAGGGGAATCAGAAAAGAAGATAGAGAGATACTTCAGAGAGTACTCGACAATGTTCACGAACAGTTTATCATGGCTGTTGCAGATGGAAGAAAGATGTCCCCCGCTGATGTAAGAAAGATAGCAGATGGAAGAATCTTCACCGGCGAACAGGCCATTAAGGTAGGTCTCGTTGATGAACTTGGCAACCTCGAAGATGCGGTACAGGTTGCTGCAAAACTTTCCGGAATTAAAGGAGAACCAGTAATAGTCAGTAAAAAAGAGCATTTTTCTCTCATCAATTTACTCAGAGGCAAGATTCCAAAAGAACTGACAGATTTCTTTCCTGCAGTAAAAGTAAAATATCTCTTTACACCTTGAGAAATTATATTATTTTTTAGGAGGTCCCATGACGAAATCAGTCCTCATAGAAAAAATTTCAGAGAAGGTTGGAAGCCTTACAAGAAAACAGACCGAGATTGTTGTCGAGACTGTGTTTGATACGATGAAAGAAGCCCTTTCCAAGGGAGATAAGATCGAGATAAGGGGCTTCGGTAACTTCAGATTAAAGAACAGGAAACCAAGGATAGCAAGAAACCCAAAGACCGGTGAGAAGGTTGAGGTACCAGGGAAAAGAGTCTTGCACTTCAAAGCAGGTAAAGGCTTAAGAGAATCAATGAATTCGAAGTAAAGAGGTCTCTTAAATTAAGTCTTTTTCACAATCTTCGATATACGTAGTTTTATTTCTACACTTTACACCTATTTTTTACTGCCCTGTCATTGTTCTTTCCTTTGCATACCATAGACCTATAAGGGAAAAGGTAGTGAGTATAAAACAATGCATTTGAATAGGAACAAGATCTATCAATTGTGATAAAATTGTTTACTGGAGAATAATGAATGAAAGGTAAAGTTTATTTAGTCGGTGCAGGGCCTGGTGATATTGGCCTTCTGACAATAAAAGGACTTCGGTGCCTTCAGAAGGCAGAGGTGGTCATTTATGATTTCCATCTTAATGCACAGGTTCTCAATTATATCAACCACGATGCTGAGTTCATCTATGCGGGAAAGCGTGGTGGTCGTCATACAATGACACAGGCTGAAATTAATGAAATCCTTGTCCAGAAGGCAAAAGAAGGCAAGATTATATGCAGGCTTAAAGGCGGTGACCCTTTTGTATTCGGCCGCGGCGGAGAAGAAGCAGAAGCCCTTGCGAAAAATGGTATTGAATTTGAAGTCGTCCCCGGAGTGAGTTCTTCTGTTGCTGCCCCTGCCTATGCAGGAATTCCTTTAACCCACAGGCTCTATTCATCATCATTTGCAGTTGTTCCAGGCTATGAGGATATCAACAAAAAAGAAAGCACTATTGATTGGTCAAGGCTTGCTACTGGCGTAGACACGCTCGTTTTTCTTATGGCGGTAAAGAACATAAATCTACTCACTCAAAAATTAATCGAGAACGGCAGGAGCCCTGATACACCTGTTGCGGTTATCAGATGGGGGACAAGGCCTGATCAGAGAACAATTGTTGGTACGCTCAAGGATATCGGAGAAATTGTCAAAGAAAAGGACATCAAGCCACCTGCTGTCATGGTTGTTGGAGAGGTGGTAAGGCTCAGGGAATCTCTCAAGTGGTATGAAAAAAAACCAATGTTCGGCCATCGAATTCTTGTGACAAGGGAACATGCTGAAGGATTTGAGCCATTAGAAGAACTCGGCGCCGAGGTAATTGAGTTTCCTACTATCAAGATCGTCCCTCCTGAAAGATATGATGAGCTGGACAGCGCAATAGACAGGATAGAGACCTATGATTGGCTGATATTCACGAGTAAAAATGGCGTGAAATATTTTTTTAAAAGGTTTTTTGAGAAAGAGAGAGATATCAGAGAGTTAAAGGGAATAAAGATCTGTGCTATTGGAACAAAAACAGCAGGAGAGATAAAAAAATACGGCATGAAGATAGATTTAATTCCTGATGAATTTCGTGCAGAGGGATTGATAGAGGCGTTCGTAAAAGTAAGCAGTCAGCAGATAGCACCCCCCCAGCCCCCCCTTACCAAGGGGGGGAGTGAAGGGGGTGTGCTAAAAGGCACACGATTTCTTTTGCCAAGAGCAGAAAATGCGAGAGAAATTTTTCCAGAAAAAATAAGAGAACTTGGAGGACAAATTGACCTCCCTGTTGCATACAGAGCTATAAAACCAGAATTTGCCGGAAAAAGATTGAAAAGATTTTTAAAAGAAGGCAGGATTACAATAGCTACCTTTACAAGTGCAGCAACCTTCAATAACTTCAGGGAGATTACGAAAGAAGATGCTGATGAACTCCTCAAAGGAGTGGCCATGGCAGTTATAGGGCCTGTTACTGCAGAAGCGATTAAAAAGGCAGGGCTTAAGGTTGATATAATGCCTAAAGAAGCAACTATCGAGGCTCTCGTAGATGAGATAATAAAATGGGCAGAAAAAGTTAATGAGCCTTCCTGAAGTAGACACCCTCATCTTTTTCTTCATTAACAGAGACCTCCAGAATAGACTTTTTGATATACTCATGCCTTTTATCACAAGCAAGGCATATCTCCTGTTTCTCCCTTTTATAGTATTTTTCTTTTTAAAAGATAGAAAATGGGCAATTATTGTCCTGACAATTGGCCTTGCCTCTTTAGCCCTTTCTGATTGGGGTTCACATATGCTGAAGCACGTTTTTGAAAGGCCACGACCATGCAATACACTCGAAGATGTTCATCTCCTTGTTGGCTGTAGTAGTTCTTTTTCAATGCCTTCTAACCATGCGGTAAATGCATTTGCCTTTGCATTGCCATTCTATCTCTTGTTCAAAAACAAGTTACGATATACCTTTGTGATCATTGCATTCACTGTTGCTTTTTCGCGGGCCTATATAGGTGTCCATTATCCTTCTGATGTTCTTGTCGGAGCGTTATTCGGTATCATAATCGCATTCTCTGTTGTAAATCTCTACAACTACTCATATACCCGCTACAAAGAAAAACCACACACAACGATACTTTTTATTTTTCTTCTTGCAATGAGTCTCTTCCGTATCTACTACATAACACAGGGTCCTCTTGACCTCAGCCCGGATGAAGCACACTACTGGGAGTGGTCACGCAGACTCGACTGGAGTTATTACTCAAAGGGGCCAATGATCGCATATCTCATTTATATGAGCACATCCATATTCGGAGATAGTGTTTTTGGTATCAGAATAATGGCTGTTTTATTCTCTGCACTCAGCAGTATTTTCCTTTACATTCTTGGAAAGAAACTTTATGACGAAAAGGTAGGACTCTTTTCAGCCATTTTGATTCAGATAATCCCTTTGTTCTCAGCTTTCGGTATCTTATTCACCATAGACTCACCCTTCATCTTTTTCTGGATACTGTCTTTATTCTTCTTCTGGAAGGTAGTGAGTTCAGGACACATAATTAAAGATTTTAACTCGGAACTCGGAACTCGGAACTCAAATCACCTCTTATCTGAAATTAATCCCCCCACCCCCCCTTTAGAAAAGGGGGGTAAGGGGGGATTTGAAAAAAGAGAGTGCAGAGGGACTCATTACTCATCACCCATCACTCATCACCCATCACTGATATATTGGATTTTACTCGGCATATCCATCGGTTGTGGACTTCTCACAAAATACACCATGGCATTGTTTTATCTTTCTGCCTTTCTGTTTTTATTGCTGTTAAAGGAACAGAGGAAGGTTTTGTTCACAAAAGGTCCTTATGTCGCATTTCTTATCAGCCTCATTGTTTTCTCTCCTGTGATAATCTGGAATACACACCATGATTGGGTTACCTTCAGACACACTGCCGGTCAGGTGCAGATGGCAAAGGGTGTTCAACTATCCTTAAAAAGTTTCTTTGAGTTCTTCGGTTCACAACTTGGTATTATAACCCCTTTTTTATTTATCATTATGGGTGTCTCTCTATGGAAACTCAGAAATCAACCTGAAGGTGCTTTTTTATTCTGGTTTTCAATCCCTATCATTGCCTTTTTTCTATTAAAAAGTATTCAGGGGAAGGTGCAGGCAAACTGGGCACTCCCAGGATATATAACAGGTATTATTGCCTTTTCTGTGTATTCCATAAAAAGATTTTATTCTGAAGGAAAGAGTATGAAAATTTTCATTGTGACCGCAGTCCTTTTATCGGTCATTGCAACTTCTGTTGGACATTATTCTTCTCTCCTCAGTCTTCCCGGGAAAATGGATCCGACAAACAGGATACGCGGCTGGAAGGAGCTTGGAACAGAAGTGACAAAAATATATGAAGGAATGTCTGCAATACGGCCCACATTTATATTTTCTGATGGGTATCAAATGTCAAGTGAACTTGCATTTTATGTAAAAGGTCATCCTGTCACTTATTGTATTAACCTCGGCCGCAGGATGAACCAGTATGACCTCTGGCCCGGATTTAATAATCTTCTTCACTATGATGCGATTTTTGTTAGAATAGGCGATGCTGTGCTACCCGATCAAATAGCTCATGCCTTTGAAAAGGTTGAGAAAAGAGTGTTTACGGTTTATACTAAAGAAAAATCACGCAAAATAAGGGATTATTCACTATTCCTCTGTTATGATTTTAAAGGAATAAAAGAAGAAAAACCGGGGAGCTATTGATGACTCTCTCTATAGTCATACCTCTTTACAACGAAGAAGAAAACGTTCATATTCTTTATGAAAAACTCAAGGCGTCACTTGACCTTCTCAAAATGGAATATGAGATACTCTTTGTAGATGATGGCAGCACTGACAGGACGCTCTCTATTCTCGAGGAGATCCAGGCTAAAGATAAAAGCGTTGTTGTGCTGAGTCTAAGGCGAAATTTCGGGCAGACCGCAGCATTTGCTGCAGGATTTGACTTTGCACGCGGGGATGTCATTGTCACAATGGACGGTGATCTCCAGAATGACCCTGCAGACATTCCGAAACTTCTTGACCTTATAAAAGACCATGACCTTGTGAGCGGATGGAGAAAAAAGAGAAAAGACTCATTCTTTACAAGAAGGCTTCCCTCTATTATTGCAAACTGGCTCATAAGTAATGTGACTGGTGTAAAACTTCATGACTATGGATGCTCCCTTAAGGCATACAGGAGGGATGTAATAAAAAATCTAAAACTCTATGGCGAAATGCACAGGTTTATTCCAGCTATTGCGAGCTGGTATGGTGTGAGAGTTGCAGAGGTTGAAACCGTACACTATCCGAGACTACGGGGAAAATCAAAGTATGGTATCTCACGCACAATAAAAGTGGTGCTGGATTTGATTACGGTAAAATTTCTTCAGAGCTTTTCTACAAAACCAATCCAATTTTTTGGCCCTTTGGGCATGGTAAGCGGTTTTTTGGGATTCCTTATATCTCTGTACCTGAGCATAGATAAAATCTTTTTTGGACGTGATATCGGAGGGAGACCGCTCCTTTTGCTTGGTGCCCTTCTCATTATCGTGGGAATTCAGCTTATTGGAATGGGTCTATTGGGAGAGATGCTCGTGAGAGTATACCATGAAAGTCAGAGAAAACCAATCTACGTGATCAAGAAGGTTATTGGCCCTGAAATCAAATAAGCTATTTTTTCTTATCCTCAAGCTCGTTATAAGCTCTGTTCTTCTTTATCTTGTCTTGTCGAGAACAGGAGTTGAGCGGGTCCTCTCAACATTGAAAGGGATGAATCCGGCTGCCTTTATTTTTGCAATATTTCTTTATCTATTCGCTCAGTTGTTATCAACATTAAGATGGAGGCTCCTTCTTCCAGGAGTACTTGGTTTAAGAAAGCTCTTTTCCCTCTACATGATAGGTTGCTTCTTTAATACCTTGCTCCCGGGGATTATTGGAGGAGATGCGGTAAAGGCATTTTATCTGTATAAGGCAATAGGGAAAAGCAGTCTTACCATCGCTTCCATTTTCATGGATAGATATCTCGGCTTTACGATGCTGATGGCAATATGCACTATTGCGTTTCCCTTTGGGTATACCTATCTTCTTGGTTCACGCATAGAATGGCTGCTCCCACTTGTTGTCTTATCCTTCATTATTGCGAGCTTTTTACTCTTTGGCCTGCGTCTCGGTAAGAGCATAAAAATAGTCTCGGGATTTTATGACTATTTCCACGCTTATCGGCATCAAAAAACGATAATTGGAAAGGCTTTGCTTATCTCTGTAATCGTCCAGCTCTCGAATATTTTTGCAGTCTACATCCTTGCACTTGGGTTAGGAGAGCATATCTCTTTTATTGTATTCTTGATCTTTTTACCGCTCATCATTCTATTCACAATGTTGCCAATTTCTATATCCGGCCTCGGTGTAAGAGAAAGTGCATTTGTAGTGCTTTTCGGTCTTATCGGTATCAAGCCTGAGATCGCAACTGCTCTCTCTCTCTCGTGGTTTCTCAGCACCGCTGTCGGCAGTCTTTTGGGTCTCATTGAATATATCAGATATAAGAAAGAAAAAGTGACAGATGAGATAGTTAGCGAGTAGGGCATCGCATTTGAGCGGTTTTTTTCGCTGGTCAGCGAGGACATGATGTCCGAGCAAGCGAAAACCTCGGAAGAAGGCTGGATGCCTTCTGAGAATGAGCGAAAATATTGTGTCCTGTCTGCTCTAAACATAGTTTATGAATAATTCGGGTTAGTTGTGGCAGGCATAAAATTTTCAGGACTACTTTATTATATCTACTCCCATATATGGCTTTAATCCTTCAGGGACCACCACACTCCCGTCCTTCTGCTGGTAGTTTTCAAGGATAGCAATAACTGTCCGGCCGATCGCAAGGCTTGAACCGTTCAGGGTATGCACAAACTCTGTCCCTTTCTTGCCCTCTCGTTTAAAACGTATAGCTGCCCTTCTCGCCTGGAAATCCTCAAAATTGGAACATGAAGAGATTTCCCTGTATCGTTGCTGGGCAGGGAGCCAGACCTCAAGGTCATATGTCTTTGAGGCAGCAAAACCGAGGTCTCCTGTACAGAGCGCTATAACTCTGTAGGGAAGTTCAAGTTTCTGGAGGATGTCTTCGGCATCCTTGGTCAGAGATTCAAGTTCATTATATGAATCCTCAGGTTTTACAAATTTAACAAGCTCTACCTTATTGAACTGATGCTGTCTGATAAGACCTCTTACATCTTTTCCATATGAACCTGCCTCGCGCCTGAAACAGGGTGTATGGGCCGTATAGTAAATCGGCAACTCCTTTTCGCTCAGGATTTCATTTCTATGGATGTTCGTCACAGAGACCTCTGCTGTAGGGATAAGATACAACTCAGGATCAGAAATGATGAATAACTCAAAGGCAAATTTAGGAAGTTGCCCTGTCCCTGTCATGCTCTCTCTATTGACAAGTATCGGAGGAAAGACCTCCTTATAACCCTTAGAGACATTTAAATCCAGCATGAAGTTCATCAATGCCCGTTCGAGCTTTGCACCAAGGCCTTTCATCAGGGAAAATCGCGCTCCTGCAATCTTCGATGCCCTTTCAAAGTCAATAATCTCAAGCATTTCTCCAATATCCCAGTGATTCAATGGCTCAAAATCAAATTGTCGTGGTTCCCCCCATCTCCTCACTTCTACATTTTCAGTCTCATCTTTTCCAATAGGTACGGATTCATGAGGGATATTAGGGATATTTAATAGAAAAGACTTTGCATCCTCTTCTAAGGTAGAAAGCTCAGTATCGAGTCTCTTGATTTCTTCAGATACGGATTTCATGTTTTCAGAAAGAACTTTGATAACTGTTTCTTTGTTTCTATCTAATTCAGAGAGATCAAGTTCTGGAACATTGCCTTTAAGAAGGTCTATGAGAGAAAACTTCCCTTCCTGAATTACCTTTGATAAAAATTCTTCTCCTGATTCCCTCTTAAGCCTACCGATCCACTCCGATACCACATTCCTTCTGTTACGAAGTTCTTCTGTTTCTCTAAGAATAGCCCTTTTTTCTTCTTCGTTTTTCAGGAATTCATCGAGGGTTAAGTCGTAGCTCCTCTTTTTAAAAGCTTCTTTAACCTTCTCAATATTCTCTCTCACAAACCTCGCATCAAGCATTCCTGCTTCTCCTTTCAGTTATAATAAACTACTATTTAGTGGTTTGGAAGTCAAGAAATGAAGCAAAAAAACAGACTCCTTGAAATGTACCGTGCATTATATCGTGCGTTTGGGCCTCAGCACTGGTGGCCTGGTGAAACACCGTTTGAGGTTGCTGTTGGTGCGATACTCACACAGAACACAAACTGGGGTAATGTGGAAAAGGCAATCAATAATTTAAAAAAACAGGATGCTCTTTCTGTAATTGCTCTCCACAAAATGTCTGTGAAGAAACTTCCTGACCTCATACGACCTGCGGGTTATTTCAATATAAAGGCGAAGAGGCTTAAGTCTTTTATCAGTTTTCTCATGAATGACTATCATGGAAGCATGAAAAAGATGAGGGATGAAGAAGTGAAAACCTTACGGATAAAACTCCTTAGGGTGAATGGCATTGGTCCTGAGACAGCAGACTCAATCCTTCTTTATGCCCTTGAAAAACCTGTCTTTGTCATAGATGCCTACACAAAAAGAGTTCTCTCAAGGCATGGTATTATAGAACATGAGAGGCCTTATGAAAAATATCAGGAACTTTTCCACTCATCCCTGAAAGAAGATGTAAAGCTCTTTAATGAATATCATGCCCTTTTTGTCAGAGTCGGTAAAACATTCTGCAAACGTAAAATCCCGCTTTGTGAGAAATGCCCTTTATTCAAATTTATATAGAGATGGGCAGCGAAAATGTTATGCTCTGCCTGTATGTTATAATTTTGTAAATAATTTTGTTAAGAAATTTTCGAACAATGTCCGCACTATTATCGGTTTAAGGAGTATGCTATGGCTTACCTGATATTGAGAATAATGATAAACGCCCTTTCTATAGTCGCTGCTGTGAAACTTATAGATGGCATAACATTTTCCGGCGAATGGTGGAAGATGATAATAATCGGGGCACTATTCGGGCTCATGAATTCATTTATAAAACCGATTGTGATGCTCTTCACCCTTCCATTCATCATCTTCACACTCGGTCTTTTTACCTTAATAATCAATACCCTGATGCTTACCCTCACTTCCTTTCTTTCGGATTCTCTCAATCTTGGCCTTGAAATAAAAGGCTTCTGGCCTGCTTTCTGGGGTGCCCTCATTATAAGCATAGTGAGCATGCTCCTTTCATGGCTTACCGGAGCGAAGACAATTAAGTATTACAGAGACTCCGACAGATGATTAAGGATAGACCACAAAACAGAGGAATTCACTTAAATGGAAAATTTCAAACTCACTACTTCTTTTTCTCCAAAAGGTGACCAGCCAAAGGCCATAAAAGAGCTTACAAAGGGCATCAAAAAAGGGCTCGCACACCGGGTGCTTTTAGGTGTAACCGGTTCTGGTAAGACATTCACCATCGCAAATGTGATTGCCAATGTTCATAAGCCTGTCCTTGTCATTGTACATAATAAGACTCTTGCTGCACAGCTTTATGGAGAATTTAAAGAACTCTTTCCAGAGAATGCTGTTGAGTTCTTTGTCAGCTACTATGATTACTATCAACCTGAGGCGTATATCCCCACAACTGACACCTATATAGATAAAGATGCTCTCATAAATGATGATATAGACAGGATGCGACATTCCGCCACAAGGGCTGTTCTCGAAAGAAGAGACACGATTGTTGTTGCTTCTGTATCCTGCATTTACGGCATCGGCTCACCACAGGACTATATGGACATGCATCTGGTTGTAGAAGAGGGGATGCGGACTGAGCGCGATGAAATATTGAGGAAACTGGTTGAGATGCAATATACGCGTTCAGATACTGAATTCAGACGAGGGTCATTCAGGGTCAGGGGTGATATTGTAGAGGTCTATCCATCCTTTTCACTCGATAAAGGAATACGTATAGAGTTTTTTGGTAATGATATTGATGCACTCCATGAGTTTGACCCTTTAACAGGTGAAAGAATAAGAAAGATACAGAAAATTGCCCTTTTCCCAAACAGTCACTGGATTACACCAAGGGAAAGGCTTGAGCCAGCCTTAAAGGGAATAGAAAAAGAAATGGAAGAAAGGATTGACTATTTTTTGAAAGAGGGAAAGACACTTGAGGCACAGAGGATTGAGCAGAGGACACGGTTTGATTTAGAGATGCTCAGGGAATTCGGCTATTGCCATGGGATAGAGAACTATTCAAGGCATCTGAGCGGAAGGACTCCTGGAGAACCTCCGTATACATTAATAGATTATTTCCCTGAAGACTTTCTGATAGTAATTGATGAATCTCATGCAACAGTTCCCCAGATAGGAGGCATGTATGAAGGTGACCGTTCAAGGAAGAAGACACTTGTTAATTTTGGTTTCAGGCTCCCTTCTGCACTGGATAACAGGCCTCTCACCTTCACTGAATTTGAGCACAGAATTCATCAGGCAATCTATGTATCTGCAACTCCCGGGCCTTATGAACTCGAAAAATCAAAGGGGCGATTGGTTGAACAGATAATAAGACCCACTGGTCTTATTGACCCGAAACTCATTGTACGGCCAGTTTCAGGACAGGTGGATGACCTTTTAGGAGAGATAAAAAACCGTGCAGAAAAAAAAGAGAGGGTTCTTGTCACCACACTCACAAAGAAGATGGCAGAGGATTTAACTGACTACTACGCTGACCTCGGAGTGAGGGCACGGTATCTCCATTCAGGCATTGACACCCTTGAGCGTGTTGAGATACTACGTGATTTACGACTTGGAAATTTCGATGTATTGATTGGCGTGAATCTGTTAAGAGAAGGGCTTGACCTGCCTGAGGTTTCACTCGTTGCAATACTTGATGCAGACAAGGAGGGTTTCCTCCGGTCAGAACGTTCATTAATACAGACATCAGGCCGCGCTGCGAGGAATATAAAT
>JBGPQS010000004.1:0-14866 GCA_041489235.1 Thermodesulfovibrionia bacterium | reverse complement strand
TACCAGTTGTAGAGACTTTCTTATAAGAAGAGAGATAATTATCAAGATTATTGATACGAGCAAGCCATACGACACATTGTGCGGTATTTTGTCAGGATTAAAGAAAATATCCATTAACAGTACTTCGTGCATATCTTAGGTACCTCCTCTGGGGGAAAATCGGTTGTTATATTACATAAGCTTTCCTGAAAAGTCAAGGGTATAAATAAAGATTTTTTCTGAAAGGATTTTATTACTGGAATCAGGTACTTACAATACTATGCTGGAAATTGAATTTGGCAGTATGCCGGAAGGAATCACCGGCAAAATGTGAGGGCTGTGTTGTTTTCTTATCAAGGATTGTGAAGCAAAAGGCTACGTAAGACCCGGATAATGCTGACCTAATTAAATCAAAAACTGGAGGATATAGTATTTGAGCGGATTTAAATTCTTTTGAAGAAAGAATTTACCTCGGTCTACGACTCGTAGAGAGGCTCCGATGTATATCGGAGTCGAGAATGAGCGAAATTACTGTATCTTCCAGTGATTGATGGATAATGGATAAAGATTTTACTGATCAAACTCTTTAAGCACTGCATTGAGTCGCCCTTCAACAAACTCCCTTATCTCTCTGAGAGTACTTTCGTCTTTTGCCTCGAACCTCATCACAAGCGCCGGCTGTGTATTTGAAGCCCTTATAAGTCCCCATCCTTTATCAAAATTTATCCTTATTCCGTCAATATCGTTGAGAGGGTAATCCGCGAATACTTTTTTTACCCTTTCAACTACTTTGAATTTTATATCGTCAGGACATTCATATCTTATCTCAGGTGTTGAGATACTTTCAGGTATATCTCTGAGCAGGCTTCCTAAAGAAAAGGGCTGTCCATTCTTAGAGAGTATCTCGAGGAGTCTCAGGCTTGCATATATCGCATCGTCATAGCCAAAATACCGATCAGCAAAGAAGATGTGACCGCTCATTTCTCCACCAAGTACTGCACCTGTTTCCTTCATCTTGCTTTTTATGAGTGAATGGCCTGCTTTCCACATGAGGGGATTCCCTCCAAGCCTTTTTATCTCGTCGTACATTACCTGGGAACATTTAACTTCACCCACAAATGTCAAAGGTTCTGATTTCTGATTCCCTATGGGTCGTAGACTATTTTCTGTTTTCTGGCTTTTTATTATGTCTCTTGCAAATACAATCATAAGTCTGTCTCCCCATACCACTTCACCCTTGTCATCGACAACCCCTATTCTGTCGGCGTCACCATCATAGCCTATACCAATATCAGCGCCAGAGGATGTTACCTGAGAGATGAGGTCTTTTATATTATCCAATACTACAGGGTCAGGATGGTGGTTTGGAAAGTTCCCGTCAGGTTCGCAATAAAGTTCTGTTACTTCACAGCCGAGGTCTCTCATCAGATCTGGTGCAACAAGGCCGCCTGTACCATTGCCTGCATCAACAACGACCTTTATCCTGCCTAACGGAGCAAAATCTTTTTTCAGGTATTCTCTGTAGGCAGGAATTATTTCATATGCCCTGATGGTTCCTTCCCCGTTAATAAAATTACCCTGTTCAATTATTTGCTTTATATTCTGTATCTTTTCTCCATAGAGTGTCTCTTTTCCTGCGGAGAGTTTCATGCCATTAAATTCAGGTGGATTGTGGCTCCCGGTGATCATCACTCCGCCGTCAACAGGAAGATGAAAGAGAGAAAAGTATTGTAAAGGGGTCGGGCATACTCCAATGTCTACAACATCAATGCCGCTCTTAAGGAGTCCACGTGACAATGCATTAAAGAGAGAAATGGAACTCAGGCGGACATCTCTTCCGATGCTTATTTTTATTTTTTCTTTTTGAAGGGTGTTCCTGAGATAAAATGCAAATGCCCTTCCTGTCTTTTCGATAACTTCTTCAGTGAGATCCTTTCCCCATATTCCTCTTATATCATATTCTCTGAAGATTACAGGATTTATCGCAGTCACCATTTGTGATTCATGAGGATCTGTTGTCTATTTTTATCTCTACCTCTATCTCTACCTCTACTTTATTTCATAAACGGAGGCGGTGAGAAAGTCGGGTCAATTATGTAGGCATCATTGAAGTATTTCCTTGCCTCGGCATGGTTCTTCAGCTTATAGTTGGCATAACCGAGAAGGTAGTAAGCATAGGGGTCAGGTTTTTTCTCTACATAAACCGTCAGATATTTTACAACGTTCTTGAAGTCTTTCTTAGCATAGGCGTCAAGAGCCTTATTATAAGAGCCTTCTTGTGCGAAGGCAGATGCAGCGATAAAAATGATGACAACAATGCTAAGGATAAATCTTACTCCCCACTTTTTATTTCTTAGTCTCATATCACCCTCCTAATCAAAATTAAGATTTGTTTGTTCCTCCCTTATCTTCCATTGAGAGGTAGATGGAGCAAACTGTTTTGGCTCCGTACCTTTCTTGAAATATTCTTTAATACCAGCCCCTTCAACCTTTGAGAGAAGACCTGTTGCCGGATCTATCATAAAACTTACTATCCCATCTTCAGGTTGAGAGAATTCTTCAGAGTCACCTTTTGCAACATCCTTCATGAAGGATACCCATATAGGTGATGCGGCTCGTGCACCTGTCTCCTGAGGTCCGAGAGGTCTCATATCATCAAAACCGACCCAGACAACAGCGACTAAATCCGGCGTATACCCTACAAACCATGCATCTCTGTACTCGTTTGTTGTTCCTGTTTTTCCTGCGACAGGACGACCAAGTGACTTTGCTCTCCATCCTGTCCCATATTTTACAACATCCTGCATCATCGAGGTAATCAGAAATGCAGTCTGTGGGCTTATTGCCTGTTCTGCCTCTGGTTCATTGCTTTCGAGAATCATTCCCTTTGGATCCATGATGTATTTTACTGCGACAGGTTTCACCCTCATTCCGTTACTCGCAAACACATTATATGTTGATGCAAGTTCCAGAGGAGTAATACTTATAGAACCAAGTGCAATAGTCAGGTCTCTCGGCATTTCTCTCTGGATACCTAATGTCCTTGCAAAGTCTATCACACTTTTTATTCCCATTGACTCAACTAATTTTACGGTGACCACATTCCTTGAATATGCGAGAGCCTCTCTCAGACGTGTCGGTCCGTAAAATTTATGGTCATAGTTTTCCGGACGCCAATCACCTTTTGGTCCCCCGGGGTACGTTACAGGTTCATCCGCTATCGTGCTCGCAGGAGTAAATCCGTGGTCCATGGCAGCTGCGTAGATGATCGGCTTGAATGCTGAACCGGGCTGGCGTTTTGCAAATACAGCTCTGTTAAATTCGCTTCGTGTGAAATCATATCCACCGAGAAGTGCCCTGATAAATCCTGTGTGCGGCTCTAATGCAACAACAGCGCCCTCTCCGTCTGGCTCCTGTTCAAGCGAAAGCTGGGCATTAGTACCCCTGATACTTTTTATGCTTACTTTCACTACATCTCCGGGTTTAAGTATCTGTGTTAACGTAAAGTCCTTCAAAACCTTACTCGCACCTTTTTTGGAATCAATAATCTTTGATGCCCACCGTGCGTCTTCAATAGAGAGTTTTCCTACAATGCCCCTTGTCTTTATCAGGGCTTCCTTATCAGTAACCTTGAGAACAAGTCCTGTGGAGATGTCACCCGGGTTTGTGACTACAGAAACGACGAGGTCTTTACTTTTCAGTTCTTTCTCGATCTTGATGTCCTTCCTATGTTCTAAAGGCCCGCGCCAGCCTCTCCTTTTATCGAGTTCCCTGAGTCCTTGCTGCAGTGCCCTTGATGCTGATGATTGTGACTTTCTGTCAAGGGTTGTATAAACTTTCAAGCCTCCTTTATACACGGTTTCTTCACCATATTTCTCTTCAAGATATTTCCTGATGTATTCAATAAAGTAGTTATTAGCCTCTATCCCTTTTCGTACGCTTGAAAGATGAACAGGTTGTTTTAATGCATTCTCTTTCTCAGACCTTTTGATGTATCCCTCATCTTCCATACGTGAAAGGGCGATGCGCTGTCTGTCTTTTGACTTTGTGATGTTGTTGTAAGGAGAATAGACTGCAGGTGCCTTTATGAGACCTACAATAAGTGCGGCCTCAGATAGTGTTATGTCTCTTGCTGATTTTCCAAAATATACCTTAGACGCCATCTCAACACCATATGCACCATGGCCGAAATAAATCTTGTTCATGTAGAGTTCGAGGATCTCTTTTTTCGTGAGGTTCTTTTCCATCTTTATTGCGAGTGCTGCTTCTCTGAGTTTTCTCTTGAGAGTTTTTTCCGGTGTAAGGAACATGACCTTTGCGAGTTGCTGTGTGATTGTACTTGCACCTTCTTTTAATTCCACATAGATAATATCTTTAATAAGTGCTCTCACGATCGCAATGTAATCAATCCCCTTATGTTTCCAGAACCGTGAGTCTTCCACCGCAATGACCGCATTGGTAAGGTGTTCTGGTAGAGCATTCAAAGGGACAAATATCCCTTTTTCTGCCTTGAGCTCTCCTATAAGGGAATCATCATCAGCGTATATCTTTGTGCCTTCTGCAGGCCTGTAGTGCTTTAGTTCCTTAAGAGACGGTATGCCCTTATTGATTGCGAGATAACCACCAGCAGAAACGCCGATGATTATAGAGAAAATGATAAGAATGATAAGAAGCTTTAATCTCATTTTTAAATTATACCCTTGATGTTGAAAAACTGTCAAAAGAAAGGAAGGGGTAGCGATAAAAAAAGCCTCTGTATCATATGGTATAATTAAAATATTGCATAACACAGTGATTAAGACATGGATCAAGCAAGGGTTCATTTATTCATTGAAGGGAGAGTACAGGGGGTCTTTTACAGGGCATTTACCAGGGATGTTGCCTATAAGCTTGGCCTGAACGGTTGGGTTAGAAATCTCTATGATGGCAGAGTTGAGGCTGTATTTGAAGGCGAAAAGAACCTTATCGAGCAGGCTATAAAAAAATGTTCTACCGGTCCACCAGGTGCATTGGTCACAGATATTGAAATAAAATGGGAGACATTCATAGGTGATCTCAAAGGATTTACTATAAAATATTGATTCTCTATACGTCTTTTAATGAAGGTTATTTCCTTAAATGTTATTTTCATAAATGCTAAGAGAACTCTGGATTAAGAATCTTGCGATCATTGATGATCTGAGGGTCAGATTTAATGCAGGACTCAATGTGCTCACCGGTGAGACAGGCGCAGGAAAGACTATAATCATTGATGCCCTGAGCCTCGCACTCGGGAGCAGAGCACAGTCAGATTTAGTCAGAGCAGGAGAAAAGGAGGCAATTGTTCAGGCCTATTTTGAAATAGAGAGAGACAGCAAACTTCCTGACATTGGCATTGATATATCACATGACCTTATACTGAGGAGATCAATTTCTCTCACAGGGAAGAGCAGGGCATATATAAATGACACGATGGTAAACATCCAGAGTCTTTCCGAAATTGGTAAATTTCTTGTCGACATTCACGGTCAGCATGAACACCAGAGCCTTTTGTCTGTTGATACACATAGACTCCTTCTTGATGCATATGGCAGACTCCGTGACCACATTGAAAAGGTAGAATCCCTTTATCACGAAGTTCAGGCACTGAAAAAAGAAGCTGATGAGTTAACACAAAAGATAAAGGAAAGGTCACACAGGCTTGACCTTCTCAGGTTTCAGATTCATGAAATAGACGCAGCCTCTCTGAGACATGGCGAGAAAGAGGGATTGAGTGAAGAGAAGAAAATCCTGTCGAACCTGAGCAGGTTAAATGAATTAACAGAGGCAGCCTATTCAATACTCTATGAGTCAGAAGGCTCATGTATGGAAAAGTTTTCATCTGTAGTCTCAAAGGCAAGAGAAATGGCATCTATAGACCAGAGTATATCGAATACGTTGAATGTGCTTGAATCAGCCCTTCCACTCATAGAAGAAACAGTGATCTCCCTGAGAGGATGCAAAGATAAATATAACATTGATCCTGAAAAGCTCACTGAAATCGAAGAGAGGCTTGAATTAATCAAGAGGCTTGAGAGGAAGTATGGCGAGGGGATAGCCACAATTCTTCGGTACAGGGTTGAAGCAGAAAAAGAACTCACGGGACTCGAGCTTTCAGACGAAAGACTGGACTCGATAGAAGCAGAACTAAAAGTAAAAGAAGAGATGCTCATCAATGCTGTACGTTCCCTCTCTGAAAAAAGAAAAAAGATAGCGAGAAAGATAGAAGAACTCGTTGAAAATGAACTCAGAGAACTCGCATTTGGTAATGCTGAGTTCAGAATAGCTATAAGCCAGGAAGCTCTCACATCTCATGGCCTTGATAGAGTGGAGTTTATGTTTTCAGCAAACCCAGGGGAGCCTCCCAAGCCACTTGTAAAAATCGCTTCAGGCGGGGAGCTTTCAAGGGTTATGCTTGCTCTGAAGGGTATCCTTGCCGATGTTGACAATATACCCATTCTTATATTTGATGAAGTTGATGCAGGTATTGGAGGAAAAACTGCTGAAAGTGTTGGTATGAAACTCAAGACAATATCAAATAAACACCAGGTACTCTGTACCACTCACCTTCCACAGATCGCATATCTTGGAGATTTTCATCTTAAAATTGAGAAGAGACAGAAAGATGGAAGGGTGTGTGTAGAAGTGACAGAGCTTTCAGGCAAGGACAGACAGAATGAGATCGCACGGATGCTGAGCGGGAGGATAACAGAGGTGTCTCTTAAGCATGCACGTGAATTACTTGGGAGTACTCAATCTTGATAGTGCAGACATTATACTAAATCGAGTTATTTATGATACATAGGCAGGGCATAGCATTTTCGCTCATTCTCGTCTCCCGATATACATCGGGATACTCCGAGGTGAATTCTGTCAAAGACAGAATTCAAAACCGCTCAAATACCATGCCCTGCCTATATTTGGTTATTGGTTAAATGAAAGGGATGATTGTCATAGACAGAGATATGTGTAAAGGGTGCACCTATTGTGTTGATGCATGCCCGACAGGTGTAATTATTATCGAGAACATATTTAACGGCATGGGTTATTTCCCTGCACATCCGGAGCATCCTGACAAATGCACGGGGTGCGCTATGTGTGCGCAGATGTGCCCTGAAATAGCAATAGAAGTTTACAGAGAAGGAAAAAAGTGACTAAGAAATTTGCAATTGGCATAGACCTCGGTGGTACAAATCTGAGGATAGCTCTGGTCTCGAAAGATGGAGATGTGGTTAAAAAAATAAAAGAGCCAACATCCGAAGATATCCTCGATTCAATCTTCAAGACAGTCGGTAACCTCTTTTCTGATGAGGTTGCAGGAATTGGTCTTGGTATTGCAGGCCTTATTGACAGAGAAGGTGGTAATGTATTAATCTCACCGAATATCCCTGCGGTCAAGGGAATTGAGCTTGTAAGTGAAATAAAAGGGAGGTTCAGGGTACCGGTATTCATTGAGAATGATGCGAATGTAGCAGCATTTGGAGAAAACTGGGTTGGTGCAGGAAAGGAATTCTCAAGCTTTGTACTTTTTACTCTCGGTACAGGCATAGGAGGCGGGATAATACAGGACAAAGAGCTCCTCAATGTGGCAGCAGAGGTTGGTCATATGACCATCAATGCGAATGGGAATAAGTGCCACTGTGGTAATTCTGGTTGTCTCGAGTCGTATGCATCTGCAAATGCAATACTCTTAAAGGCGGTAGCTGCACTTGAAGAAGGCAGGGAAAGTATGTTAACCGAAATCTGCAACGGGAATTTTTACAAAATTACACCTGAGGATATTTTCAGAGCAGCACTTGATGGTGACATTTTCGCCAAAGAGATACTGAAAGACGCAGGGAAATATCTTGGCATCGGGGTAGCGAATGTCATCAACCTGATGAGTCCTGATGCAATCATCTTTACAGGTGGTCTCACAGGGGCATGGGATATATATATCCAGGAAGCAATAAAAGAGGCATCAAAAAGGGCATTTAAAGAACTTTTTGATAAAGTAAAAATTGTACCTTCTTTACTCAGGGATGATGCCGGACTTATTGGCTCAGCAGGTCTTGTATTCAAGAGTAAAGCATTTGAGGCTCTATCTCAATGAAAAAAAACAAAAAAAGACTGATATGGGAATATGCAAAGGCTATTATCACGGCACTACTCCTTGCACTCCTGATAAGAGCATATATAATACAGGCATTTAAAATTCCCTCTGGCTCAATGATTCCCACACTTATTGTAGGTGATCATTTGCTCGTCAATAAGTTCATATATGGCACCAAGATTCCTTTTTCTGATAAACGGATTTTAGCAATCAGGAAACCAGAAAAAGGGGATATAATAGTTTTTAAATATCCCGAGGATCCCAAGAGAGATTTTATAAAAAGGGTTGTTGGCACAGAGGGGGACATGTTAGAGGCGAGGGATAAAATTGTTTACGTGAATGGAAAAGCAGATGAAGAATCTTATGTATTCCATGCAGACAACACTATCAGACCAAAGGGAAATGATTTAAGGGACAACTTCGGCCCATTACAAGTACCGAAAGATAAGGTCTTTGTTATGGGAGATAATCGTGATCAGAGTTACGATAGCAGGTACTGGGGTTTCGTTGATATAAATGAAATAAGGGGCAAAGCACTTATTATTTATTGGTCCTGGGATACCAGCAAATGGCTTAGGTTTAACAGGATAGGGAGGTTGATAAATTGAAAAAGGCAATTTTTTGGCTTGTAATCCTTGCACTTCTTGTATACTCGGGGTTTCAATTCGGCATACCATACTACCGATATACAGCGTTTAAGACCGATGCAAAAGAGATTGCAAGGATTAGTCTCGGGGAAGTTGAAAAGACAAGGGCACAAATTTTTATGAGAGCTCAAGAGCTTAATATTCCAATTGAAGAAAAAGAGATTATGGTCACAAGGACAGATAAGTTGGTACGGGTGAAGGTGTCATGGTCAGAATCAGTTAACCTGTTCGGGATTTACCAGAAGACATTGAATTTTACGGTAAATGTACAGGAGTGATTTGTTTACCGGAATTATAGTAGAAATGGGTGAGGTAGCTGCATTGGAAAGGAGTGCAGGTATCCTCCGCCTTTCTATCAGGGCAAAAGAGATTATTAAAGATATGACCATAGGTGACAGTATTTCCATCAACGGTGTATGTCTTACCGCGGTCGAGGTTAAAGGTGATACGATAAGGTTTGACCTTTCTGATGAGACCCTCAGGTCCACAAATCTCGGTCAGTTGAGGACTGGCAACCGTGTTAACCTCGAGCCTTCTTTACGGCCTGATTCGAAACTGGGCGGTCATTTTGTCCTGGGACATGTGGATGATACAGGCAGAATTAAGTCAAAAGTGGATAGAGGAGATGCCTTTAAGGTTGAGATAGAGGCGCCTGCAGAAATAATACACTTTCTCGTTGAAAAAGGGTCAGTCTCTGTAGATGGAATAAGCCTTACTGTTGTTGATATACTAAAAGACAGCTTTACCGTGGTGATTATTCCACACACAGCAAGAAATACAACGATAGGATTTAAAGGTCCTGGTGATACTATTAATATTGAGGTGGATATTATTGGAAAGTATGTTGCACGATTTTTAAATAAAGAAACGAGCAAAGATTCAAGGTTGATGAAGACCCTGATGGAAGGGGGATATATTAAGTAGTAAACTCTATAATCTGGGCAGTAAGAAAGGAGATTTTTAGTTGTCAGTTTTTAGTCTAACAACCAACAACTGATAACTAACAACTAACATATGGAGAAGTATAGGTTTAATATAATTGATGAAGCCCTGGACGGTATCGCAAAAGGCAGAATGGTTATCCTTGTTGATGATGAGGATAGAGAAAATGAGGGCGACCTTTGTATGGCGGCGGAGAAAATTACACCAGAGGCGATCAATTTTATGGCAAAGTATGGAAGGGGACTTATTTGTCTTTCACTCACACCAGAACGTGTAGAAGAACTGAATCTTTCGATGATGACTGATGATAACACCTCACCATTTGGTACTGCCTTTACTGTCTCGATAGAAGCAAAAAAGGGAGTCACCACAGGCATATCAGCAGCAGACAGGTCAAAAACAATACTGACTGCGATTGATCCTAAGACAAAATCGGAAGACCTTGCAAGACCCGGTCACGTATTCCCTCTGAAGGCTAAACCAGGAGGGGTGCTTCAAAGGGCAGGCCAGACAGAAGGATCTGTTGATTTATCAAGGCTCGCAGGACTTTATCCTGCAGGGGTTATCTGTGAAATAATGAATGATGATGGCACAATGGCAAGGGTTCCTGAACTCATAGAGGTTGCAAGGAAACATAATCTGAAGATAATCACGGTAAAGGACCTTATCAAATACAGGATGAGGACAGAGTCATTTGTGAAAAGATTTGCAACGGTTAAACTTCCCACTGAGTATGGTGGTGAGTTCACTGCCATTGCCTTTACCAACGAAGTAGATAGCAATATCCATATTGCCCTGGTGAAGGGTGAGATCAAGCCGGAGGATGATGTGCTGGTCAGGGTGCATTCCCAGTGTTTTACAGGGGATGTGTTTGGTTCAAAGAGATGTGACTGTGGAGAGCAGCTCCATAGAGCAATGGAGATGGTGAGGAAAGAAGGCAAGGGTGTTGTTCTCTACATGAGGCAGGAAGGCAGGGGAATTGGTTTGATCAATAAACTGAAGGCTTATGAACTCCAGGATAAGGGTCTTGACACTGTTGAGGCAAATATCAAACTCGGTTTCAAGCCTGACCTCAGAGACTATGGGATAGGTGCGCAGATACTCGTGAACCTCGGGGTGAGAAAGATGAGACTCATGACGAACAATCCCAAAAAGATTGTAGGACTTGAAGGGTATGCTCTGAAGGTAGTGGAAAGGGTTCCTATAGAGGTAAAGCCACATGAAAGAAATATTGCCTATCTTGAGACCAAGAAGAAGAAACTCGGGCATTTATTGAATAATGTGTAGATAGTAACATGAACAATTGCATTATTTGGGTTAAGAATGGAGGGTTTTATGAATATTATCGAGGGTGAGCTTCAGGCCAATGGATTACGGTTTGGTATAATTGTGAGCAGGTTTAATGATTTCATTACGAGCAAATTGCTCGACGGTGCCCTTGACGCTTTATTGAGACACGGCGCTCTTGAAGAAGATATAAACATTATCAGAGTTCCGGGCTCGTTTGAAATCCCGATGGTTGCCAGAAAAATGGCATTGAAAGGGACATATAATGCAATAATATGTCTCGGGACAGTGATAAGAGGTGCAACACCACATTTTAACTATATTGCTGCAGAGGTATCAAAAGGTATTGCATCAGCGTCTATGGAGACAGGAGTGCCTATAGCATTTGGCATCATCACATCAGATACCATAGAACAGGCTGTGGAAAGAGCTGGTACGAAGAGTGGCAATAAAGGATGGGATGCAGCGATCACCGCTATTGAAATGGCACAACTCCTTAAGAAACTGTAATCAGTGAAGAGTGAACAGTGATCAGTAAAAGCTATAAGAGAGGTCTTTTTTCACTATTCACTATTCACTATTCACTATTCACTATTTTATGAAGCGTCGCAAGGCAAGAGAATACGCCCTACAGATGCTATTCCAGATTGATTTTAAAATAGAAAAATTAGAGAACAGAGATCTTGAAGCTTTCTGGTCTGACAAAAAAGAGAATACAGAAGTGAAGAAGTTTGCAGAAGAGCTTGTGAGAGGCACTGTGAATAAACTTAATAATATAGATTCAGTGATTGGAAAGGCTGCAGAAAACTGGGTAGTACAGAGGATGTCTGCAGTTGACAGGAATATATTAAGATTCGCTGCGTATGAGATACTTTACATGAAAGATATTCCATATGCGGTGACAATAAATGAGGCAATAGAGATAGCAAAAAAATTCTCTTCGGGAGAGTCAGCTCCCTTTATCAATGGTGTTCTTGACCGGATAGCAAAAGAAGTGGGTAAGGCCTGATGCACTATGCAGTGCTTTCTGACGTCCACTCAAACCATGAGGCCCTCGATGCTGTACTCAACGATATAGATAAAAAGCAGATAGAGGATATATTATTTCTCGGAGATGCAGTCGGATACGGTCCTGATCCGAATGAATGCATAGAACTCCTTATAAAGAGATGTAAAATCCTCCTTGCAGGTAATCATGACTGGGGAGTTCTCGGGCTCACAGATATCGCATGCTTTAATGCATATGCACGTGCTGCAATACTGTGGACAAAAAGTGTGCTTACAGAAAAGAACAGTAAATCACTCAAATTGTTCCCTGTGAAAAAAGATATGAAGAAAGGAGATATTCTCCTTGTGCATTCAACTCCAAAGGAGCCTGAAACGTGGCATTATCTCAGCACACTCTGGGATGCAGAAATAAATTTCCATTACTTTGAAAATAAATTCTGTTTCCTCGGGCATAGCCATCAACCGTTTATTATAGAGAGGCTTCCGTCAGGAGAGATGGTTACCCATAAAGAGTCAACCTCAATACGGAAGAGTGGACGATACATAATAAATGCAGGAAGTGTCGGACAGCCACGCGATGGTGACCCAAGAGCATGCTATGTGATTATCGATGACAAGAATATAGAAACAGTGAGAGTTCCTTATGATGTTGAAGCTGTACAAAATAAGATGAGAAAAGAAAATCTCCCTGAATTACTTATAGAAAGACTTTCAGTAGGAAGATAACACTACCTTTGCACAAGATAAGCCACAGCATCTGTTTTAACTTCATTGATATGGTATAATTTATAAATTTGATAAAATTTGAGGAGGATTTCTTCTGGTTAATAATCAAAAGCTCTATTTAATTCTTGCGCTGCATAACCATCAACCTGTAGGAAATTTTGATCACGTATTGGAAGAATCTTACGGAAAGGCATACCTGCCTCTTCTCAAAATACTTAACCGGTATCCCTCATTAAAGTTTGTACTTCATTATTCAGGCAACCTTCTGTCATGGCTTGAAAAAAGACATCCAGAATCCTTTGAAATGATACAGGCACTTGTTCGTGCAGAAAGAGTAGAGATACTCTCAGGCGGGTTTTACGAACCAATACTCTCTGTTATCCCGGAGCGTGACAGGGTGCCACAGATAAAGGAACTTTCAGGGTATATCAAAAAACATTTTGGCTATTCTTCAAAAGGTATGTGGCTGGCAGAAAGGGTATGGGAACCACATATGCCAAAACATATCACCTTCGCAGGCATTGACTATGTCCCGGTTGATGATTACCACTTCAAGCTCTCAGGTCTCGAAGAGGGTGATCTTTTGGGATATTATGTGACAGAAGAAGAGGGTTACAAGCTGAGTGTATTTCCCGGAAGCGAGAGACTGAGATATTACATACCATTCAAGAACATTGATGTGATCTTTTCTTACTTCAGAGAGATATATATGAGAGGCGGTAGTCCACTGCTCACTATGGCAGATGACGGAGAAAAGTTTGGTGGGTGGCCTGAAACCTATACGCACTGTTATGAAAATGGGTGGCTTGAGAGATTCTTTAATGCACTTATAGAAAATTCTGACTGGATAGAGACGACAACGTTTAGTGAATATTATTCGAAATTCCAACCAATAGGAAGGGTATATCTTCCCACTGCATCATACAGGGAGATGGGTGAGTGGGCACTCCCCCCTGAACGTGCGCTGGATTATGAGCATATATTGACCGAGATGCAAAAGTTAATTGGAGACAAAGCAAAAAGCCTTTTAAGAGGAGGGATCTGGCGATCCTTTCTTGTGAAATACCCGGAGTCAAATCACATCCAGAAAAGAATGTTCCAGATAAGCAAAAAAGTTCATAAAGCAATAGATAAGTTCAAAGTTCAACATTCGAAGTTAAAAGTTCAAAAATTAAGGGAAACTCACGACTCACGACTTACGACTCACGATTTATTGCATGAACTGTGGAGGGGTCAATGTAATGATGCATACTGGCATGGCATCTTCGGAGGACTGTATCTGCCACATCTGAGGTCATCTCTGTACCGTCATCTTCTGAGAGCAGAATGCACAGCCGAAGGCATGCTTCATGAAAAATTAACTGTAGAACAGTCTGATTTTGATTGTGATGGGTTTGAAGATATTACTATCAGTACAGGAGATATCATATTTACAATAACTGAGCAGGGTGGCAGCATGACAGAGCTCTCTTTGAAAAAGAAAGGTATTAATCTGTTTGATATCCTCACAAGGAGGCCTGAGGCTTACCATTCAAAGATAACACAGGCATCAACCGCTCATTCAGGCGAGACCAAAACTATTCATGAACAACTCATAGTAAAAGAAACGGATATTACTGATTATATGGTATATGATAACTACAGGCGGACTTCGCTTCTTGACCATTTCCTGCCACCTAATACAGTTCTCGATGATATGATGCGTTCGGAGTATGAAGAACTCAGCGACTTCATCGAAGGTATCTATTCATTTAAAAAATTTAAAAAAGGAAATACAATTACTATTGCTCTCTCAAGAGAGGGCTTGGTAAGCGGCAATTCCCTTAAGGTAGAAAAGACATTAAGACTTATCGAACCCCTGAAGCTGGGGATTCATTATCAGATTAATGGAATATTTTCAGGACTATTTGCTGTAGAGTTTAATATTTCCTTTTTCGGCTCTCCCTACCCGTCAATTATTGTGAATGATAAAAAAAATCCAATAAGAGGCAAAGGAACTCATAAAGGGATTAAAGAATTTTCTATTAAAGATGAGTTTTTAAATCTCGGAGTTGGTTATAATTTTGATGAGGAGATAGATCTCTGGCACTATCCTGTCGAAACGATATCCCTGTCAGAAAAGGGTGTGGAGAGAATCTATCAAGGGACTGCATTTCTCTTTGTGAAG
>JBGPQS010000003.1:0-15406 GCA_041489235.1 Thermodesulfovibrionia bacterium | reverse complement strand
GGGAATATTTGTGTATTGCCCTCGAAAACCCTTATCCCTACTGCGGGGTTATTAGGTTGATTCGAGGCTGAGGTGAGTGCGGTACCATCCATCTTAAAATCAGGTAAAAACTCTCCGAGATAAACCTTAAGGTTGGAATTCGTAATTTTGAAATCGCTATTCAGATTTATTGTGTATTCTTGCGTTTTCTTTGCAACCTTATCTTCAACAATAATCTTTACTGCACTCCATTTCCCCTTGACTGATTCGGGAACGACTACTTGTTTTTCAACTCCCTGGACTGGCATGCCAGACCCTGGAACTGTCTGCTGTGCCTCTGATGATATCGGCCCCTGCATTATTGGACCTGGTGCCATTTGTCCGGGTGCCTTGGGAACCGGGGGCTCTGTTTCCTTTTTCTTGCATGCACTTACTGAAAAAGCTAAAGCAATAATTAATGTGAATACGAAAATCTTTTTTTTCATTTAACTCTCCATTTGCTTATAGCAGTCATAAAGTTAATAGGTAATAGTCATCAGGCAAATACTTTTAGACTTTTTACTGCTATTATTTCTCCTTACTAATAACTTTTTACTGATTACTTTTCACTGTCGCTCATGGCGGAGAGGCAGGGATTCGAACCCTGGGTGAGATTTTACTCCCACAACCGCTTAGCAGGCGGCTGCCTTCGACCAGCTCGGCCACCTCTCCTTACAATCAGTTATACTAACAACTTAAATTGGACTTTGTAAAGGATTGGACTTATGCGGTTGATTCATTAATTTACAATGTTTTAACCTAAATCACGATGAATGATATTCAGGTCCACAGGGTGTTTCCTGAAGTAATTTCGCAGTTTTTCGACAATAGCAGGAGAACGATGGTTACCACCGGTACAACCGATACCAATGATAATATAGGATTTCCCTTCTTTAATGTACTGTGGAATAAGAAAATCGAAAAAATCTTTTATTTTCGTCATAAATACCTTTGTTCCTGTATTTTTGAATATAAAATCAGAGATTTTTTTGTCTGTTCCTTTCAGTGCTTTTAATTCAGTTACAAAATATGGGTTAGGCAGGAATCTCACATCAAAGAGAAGGTCGATGTTCTGGGGTATCCCAAATTTAAAGCCAAACGAAATCAGGGTGACGGTCATCTTTTTTCCTTTTGGTATTCCATAGAGCGATATCACAAACTGTCTTAACTGATGAGGGGTAAATGAGGATGTATCAACAATTCTGTCAGCAGCGTCTCTCAAGGGAGAGAGTTTTTCCTTTTCTGCCTGGATGGCTTCTTCAATATCCCCGCCTAATGGATGAGGTCTGCGGGTCTCTTTAAAACGCCGTATAAGTACTTCTTTTTCTGTCTCAAGAAAAAGGACGTCTACCAGATATTTATTTTTGAGAGTTTTGAGTACTGCGCTGATTTCCAGAAGAAATCCTTTTTCACGTATGTCAATCCCAATTCCTATTTTATTGATCTCTCTATTTTGGGATATGATTGAAATAAATGAATCAATAAGTGCGATTGGTAAGTTATCGACACAAAAAAAACCGGAATCCTCAAGTGCCCTTAATGCGACAGTTTTACCGGAACCCGAGAAGCCTGTGATGATAACTATTGTTGGTTTTACCATGGCATTGAATGAGTGGTGATAAATTTGCTCTTTACTTTACAGGTTCTATAAGTCCGAAATTACCATCTTTTCTGCGATAGATCACATTTATTTCACCGCTCCCCACATTTGTGAAGACAAAGAAGTCTTTATCAAGGAGTTCCATCTGCATGGCAGCTTCATCCGGACTCATTGGTTTCATTTCAAAACGTTTATTTTTTATTATCCTGCCTGTCTCTATTGCAGAGTCTGTTTCGGGCGGTAGGGTGCTTGATTTTCCTTCACTTTTTCGATGAGAGACAAGTTTCTCTTTATATTTTTTTATCTGTCTCTCGAGTTTTTCAACAACATTATCAATTGAAGAATATATTTCGCCTGTTATCCCTTCTGCTTGAATAAGAACTCCGTTAACCTTAAGGAGAACTTCAGCTTTATGTCTGTATTTTTCTAAGCTGAGTGTCACAATAGCCTCAGATATATTTGATATGTAACGGTCAAACTTTTGAATCTTCTCCTCTGCATAATTTTTCAAAGCAGGTGTAATTTCAAGGTGCCTTCCTGTCAAAATAATATTCATAATCGCCTCCCTCTATTTATATTTTTTCTGTGATTCTGTGAAGGTATTTTAAGTTCCTCTCTATATTTTGCAACAGTCCTTCTTGCAACGACGATGTCGCTGCTCTTTAAAATCCCAACTATACGCTGGTCACTCAAAGGCTTTTTAGAATCTTCTTCTATAATAATCTTTTTTATGAGATATTTTACAGATGAGGATGAGACACTTCCAAGACCACTATGGAGTGCACTGCTAAAAAAATATCTGAAGCTGAAGACCCCATGTGGGCATGAAAGGTATTTGTTTGAGGTAACCCTGCTTACTGTGCTCTCATGCATATTTAATTTAGATGCAATATCCCTGAGAGTTAACGGCTTCATGTATTCTATGTCTTTATCGAAAAAATCCTTTTGAAAATCAAGGATGGTTTCTGTTACTCTGTAGATGGTCCTGTTCCTCTGATCAAGACTCTTAAGAAGTCCAACTGCAAAGCGCAGCTTTTCGATAAGAAATTTTTTATCTTCTTTCGAAAAAGCATTTTTCTGCTGAATAAGTTTCCTGTAAAAATTGCTGATCCTCAATCGTGGTACTCCCTCATCATTGAGAATGATCTGAAATCCGTCTGCTGTCTTGATAATATAAACATCAGGCACAACATAGTTTGTAATTGCACTGGAGAAATTTCTGCCTGGTTTCGGTTCAAGTCCTTCAATAATCTTTACCGCAGCCATGACATCATCTATGGGCAGATTGTACTGTTGTGCAATTCTGCTGTACTTTTTCTTTTCAAGGTCTTCCATATTGTTCATAATTATCTTTTCTATAAGAGTCCCATGGAGATTAAAAGAAGTGAGTTGTAAGAGAAGGCACTCTGTAATATTTCTTGCGCCGACTCCCGGAGGGTCAAAGCTCTGTATTAATGTTAACGCCTTTTCAATTGTTTCAATGTCAGCCCTGGTTTCGTCAAGGAGTTCCTCGAGAGACACCCTCAGATATCCATTTTCATCTATATTTCCTATAATGATTTCTCCTGCCCTTCGTATGTCCTCAGGCTCATTTGAGAGTCTGAGTTGCCATAAGAGATGGTCGTAAAGGTCTGTTCCTTTGGAAAGAAATTGCTCGAATGAGGGCGGGGTTACCGTACCAGGATTGAAATACCCGAGATCTCTTCCATCAAATCCTCTTTCTTCAAAGTATTCATCTATGCTAAAGTTCATCAGTTTTTCAAGGGGAGCCTCTGTATCTTCCTGTATATCTTCAACATCGGTAGAGTCTTTTTCCTCCGGGGTAGGCAATTCTGTAGTTATCTCATCAAAAGATTCTTCAAGGAAAGGATTTTCGATAAGCTCCAGGTTGAGTTCCTGAGAGAGTTCAAGCTGGGGGAGTTGTAATAATTTTATTGCCTGCTGAAGCTGAGGGGTGAGTATCAGCTTCTGAGATAATCTAAGATCAAGTCTTGCTTCGAGAGCCATTAGAGTGTGAATTCCTCTCCGAGAAATGCTTCTCTGACCTTGGGGTCTGCGACGATTTTATCAGGGATACCCTCGTTGAGTATCTCGCCATTGTTTATAATGTATGCCCTGTCTGTGATAGAGAGAGTGTCTCTTACATTATGGTCTGTTATTAATATACCGATTCCTTTGCTTTTAAGGTAAGTGAGCATTTTTTTTAGTTCTATGATTGCGATCGGGTCTATGCCAGTAAAAGGCTCATCAAAGAGTATAAACATTGGTTTTATTGCAATAGCCCTTGCAATCTCGGTCTTTCTCCTTTCGCCTCCGGATAATCTGTAGCCATCTCTTTGAGCAAATTCTTTAAGATTAAATTCATGTAAGAGGCGGCTTACTTCAGCATCAATCTCATCTTTGGTGAGTCCTTTTATCTCAAGAACTGACCTGAGATTATCCTCGACCGTGAGCTTCCTGAATATGGATGGCTCCTGTGGGAGATAACTTATTCCCATCTTTGCCCTCTGATACATTGGAAGATTCGTTATATTTTCATTATCGAGGAAAATGTTTCCCTGGTTAAGCTTTATAAGACCTACAATCATATAGAATGTCGTTGTCTTTCCTGCGCCATTTGGGCCAAGAAGTCCCACAATCTCTCCTGTAGTTACATGAAGGTTAAGATTTTTGACAACGTGTCTTTTTCCATAAGTCTTTGAAAGCTCTTTTGCCTCAAGAATGTGCATTTATTTTTCCTTCCTTTTCTGCATAAAGACCTTGCTGTCTTCAACAAGAAACCGGTCATCGCTCAAAAGGTATGTCATTATTTTGCCCGTGACTACATTTTCGCCTTCTACAGCTCGTGGTTCACCTGTAAAGATAACCTTGTCTCCATCAGCATAATAGGTGGCTTCCTTTGAAGTAATAACCCTGTTTGCTTTAATGAGTTTGACATTGTCCTTTGCCTCAATCTTTGTGATATTTCCAGTGTCTTCTTTATAATAGACAAGCATCTTATCGGCATAGATGGTCATATCTGTTGTCCTTGCGACAACAGAGTTTTCGAAAAGTGCGGTATGAGCCTTATTATCTGCGGTGAGCATCTCAGACGTTATGGTTATCGGACCTTGTATCTGCTGCGCTTTATCTGCAGAGAAGACATTTGCTGAAAGTACTACAAAGAGAAAAAGGCTATTTATAAAAAGTCGCTTTGACATCTTTTAATATCTTGACTTTTTGTTCTGAATCTACTTCCATACCCTTACCGTCAACTTTAAATCTTTTACTTTCAACTGTTATCGCGCCTTCTGTTTTAAAATTTCCGGAAGAGTCGTCATAATCAATCGAGTCGGCTATTATTGTATAATCGGTTGCTTTAGCTCTGATAGGGCCTTGTGCAGTAAAATTTTTATTTGAGAGATTATATATGCCCTTATCAGCGTAAAAAACAACACCGTTTTTCTGAACTGTCATGGTAATGTCACTGAGATTCACTATATTTTCAGCCTCCATAAAATCTGCTCTTTTTGCGAGTAACGTCCAGACAACATTTGCATCTTTCTTCTGCAAGATTTTCAGACCCTCAAAAAAAGAACTCCCTTTTATCTGAAAATCCTTACTTATTTCTTTTTCGCTTCTCAGAATCACAAAAAGCAAAATCACGAGGAAAATTGAAAAGCAAACCAATACAATCTTTTTCATATAAAATTTTATCACACAGACTGACCGATGTAAAGGCAAAAAGTATGCCAAATATTATTTAATGATGGAATAAAGAGCTTTTCGCATGACATCAACCGGAGGTTTTTTGCCTGTCCAGAGTTCGAATGCAACTACACCCTGCCATAAAAGCATGCCCAGGCCGTTTAATGTGGTACAACCTTTTTGTGAGGCATCTTCGAGGAACTGCGTTTTTTTATAAATGAGATCGCATACAGTCTGATTTGGTTTGAGAAGTGATGTGTGAAGGGGTAAAGGGTCTTCTTTTATTAATCCTAAAGGAGTAGCGTTGATTATTATATCGTATCTTTCAACAGTGATAATATTTTCGACAGTTGAAATATTATCACGAATCTTCTTTAAATCATGCATGAGTTTTTCCGTTTTACTTTTATCAATGTCAAATAATATTAATTCAGCAGCCTTTTGGCTCACATAGTAGCTGATTGCTCTTGATGCACCACCTGCACCAATTATGAACACAACTTTACCCTCGATTGAGATTCCATACTCAGAAAGTGATTGCATAAATCCTCTCCCATCGGTGTTATAACCAATAAGTTTATCCTGAGAATTCACTATGGTGTTCACTGCACCAATGAAAGAAGCCTCTTCATCAATCTCATCAAGAAAAGGAATTACTTTTTCCTTGTGCGGGAAGGTGACATTTACACCACTGAGAGTTAAAGCCCGTATTGATCTGACTGCATCTTCCAGAGAATCAGGATGCACAGGAAATGCAACATAACAATAATCAATGCCGAGCGCTTCAAATGCAGCATTATGCATTGCAGGTGATAAGGTGTGTTCGACCGGATACCCAAAAAGTCCTGTTATTTTTGTTGTACCGCTCAGTTTCATTTTCTGTCACCTGTAATACCTTTTATCAACCCTTCGGGTGTTGATTGAATCTTTTTTGCAGGTATGCCAAGTGTTTCTTCCAGATCCTTCAATGTAATGTCATCAAGAAATCTATCATCTCCATCTTTAAGAACTACATCAGGTACTAACATTACGTCATAACCTTCTGTTTTGTTTGAAATAGATTTTATTACATCCCTCCCTGTGAGTAAACCTGTGACAGTAATTGATGTGCCAAAAAATTTGTTCTCAACAGGGATTACCTCAATAGTGAGGTTTTCTCTCTCAGGAAGTTTTTCAAGGGACTTTTTAAGAAATGGATAGAATGATAAGCCGGTGAAGGTAAGAAATTTCTTTTTAAGAGGGAGTGACTTGGGGAGTTTGAGCTTTCTAATCTGATCCATAAAAAGCGATAACATACCGACTCCATTTTCTATTTGATGAAAGTCTCCATATTCTTTAATTGGTGGAAAATTGATTTCTGCCTTTATATAGAGTTCATCTGCTCCATAGACAATTGGGTCACCATGTCTCTTCTTGAATCTCTTCTGAAATGACTCAATTATCTTCAACGCATTTCTTGCTTCTTCTTTCTCCACCGGTTTCATCATCTGCCTCCTGTGCATAGTGAGTCCGACAGGGACAACCGCAATAGACGAGACATATGGATAAAACCTGTAAAGGTCATTGATCGTTTTGGAAAGTTCTTTTCCGTCATTGTAACCAGGGCAGAGAACAATCTGTGTGTGAAGCCTTATTTTGTTTTCAGTCAAAAACTTAAGCTCCTTTAAGATATCAGGGCTCTTCGAGTTTCCAAGGAGTTTATTTCTTATCGTTTTATTGGTTGAATGCACTGAGATATACAGGGGGCTTAACTTTTGCTCAATAATGCGTTTTCTGTCTTCTTTACTCAGATTCGAAAGGGTGATATAATTTCCATACAGAAAGGACATCCTGTAATCCTCATCTTTTATATAGAGTGTTTTTCGGAGACCCTTTGGAAGCTGTTTAACAAAACAGAATATACAGTTATTTTTACATATCATGACCCTGAAGGGTTTAAAGTCTATACCGATTTCCCTGTTTTCTTCGCGTGATACATTTGCAGTAATAATTTTTCCTCCTCGGTGAGCATTAATTTTAAGGATGTCATCGGTACTATAAAATATGAAGTCAATACTGTCGCGTAGTTTATGCGAGTTTATCGAGAGAATGATATCTCCTGGTAAAAGCCCTGATTTCTCAGCAAGACTTCCTGGATGGATT
The DNA here is from genome assembly GCA_041489235.1 of Thermodesulfovibrionia bacterium. Classification (GTDB taxonomy): domain Bacteria; phylum Nitrospirota; class Thermodesulfovibrionia; order Thermodesulfovibrionales; family SM23-35; genus VGWZ01. The sequence goes on along the minus strand of JBGPQS010000003.1, from coordinate 7,959 downwards.
TTCTCTATCTCTAAGCCATTTTTAACTTGCATGGTTAAGTTTTAATCCTCTATAAATGTAATGGGCACCGGAGAGAATAGTAATTCCCGCAGTCATCCACTGCAGCACACGATCCATTTCCAGTGGGAACTGCAGGTGAATATCTATAAGAACATATGCAATGAATATACTCTGCATCCAAATGGTAGCCTTACCAAATAATGACGGTTCAACTTTTGATATACCGGTAATAAGATAAAGTATGAACCAACCTGCAAGAATAGTGATATCCCTGCTTATGATGATGATAGCAAGCCATTTTGGTAACCAACCATAAACAGACAAAATGATAAATGCAGTGACAAGGAGAAATTTATCAGCAAGTGGGTCGAGAAACGTTCCCAGCGCTGTTTTTTGATTTTTGAGACGTGCAACAAGTCCATCAAACATATCTGTAAGTGCAGCGAATATGAAAAGACAAAGGGCATAGTCATAACGCTTGTATATGATGGTAATTATGAATATAGGAATTAGTATTATTCTTGTTAATGTAAGAGTATTGGGGAGATTTAAAGCTCCCACGTTTGAACCCCCGCTGAAAACCGTAATAAGTTAAAAGTCACTTGATGCAATTTTAAACTATACCCTATTCATAACATGTCACTCATCACTTGTTACTTATTGTTAAGGGATGTTAAAGGGTAATCCATAAAATTTGAGTTTTAAACCGAGTCTATTATAACATCTATTATCTATCTTTCCATTAATAAAAAAAAGTAGTGTAGTTGCATAACATTTCTCTAAAGCAAAACTGTTTTTCATTGATTCATATAATGCTGCGTCAAGCTGATTTTTTGCACGTGTCTTTCTGCCATTAATAAAATTGAGCTCCCCGAAACCGAGCTTGCAGTAGAGTAACCCTCGTGGATCTTTTGTCCTTTTGAAAAGCAGCATCGCTTTGTTGAAATAGTCATATGCTTTTTCGTACTTGCCAATCATTTTATAGGTTGTCCCAACACTCCAGAGAGTATAAGCGGAACTTACCTTGTCGCCCATGTTGTTATAGAGTCTCATTGCTTTTGAGAAATTGATGAGTGCCCTTTTATAATCTTTTACCATTCTGTATGCATTTCCAATACCACAGTAGGAATAGGCAATACCGAATGTATCTTGACTATCAGAGAATAATTTATTTGCACCGGTATAATATTTAAGTGAATCTTTTAATCTTCCTGCAACACGTGATGTGCCTCCAAGTCCGCATAAGCAATAACCGATACCCGAGGTGTGTTTAAGTGACCTGAAAGTGTTATGAGACTCCTTAAAGGTTTTCATTGCATTGATGATGTCTCCTTTTATTCTCAGAGCTCCTGCCTCAGCCCAGTGTGCAAATGCAAGGCCCTCTTTGTCATCTTTTTTACTGTATATTTTTTTTGATTTATGAAAGAGTGTGATTGCTTCCTTCCATCTCCCTTGCGCACGCAAGGAGAGACCGAGCCCAACCTGTGCATCAGCAACCCCGGTTATATTTCTCTGTTTGATGGCAAGGCCAATTGCTTGAGAATAACTTGTTGCAGCAAGATCAAAATTACCTACCATCCGGTAAAGATCGCCCAGCGAAAATATACACTGGAACATCCTCTCCCGGTTAAACGCTTTGTTGTAGTGCGTTAAAGCCTTTTTGAATAGCTTTATAGATTGCGGGTATAACGCTTTTTCTTTTAATTTTTCAGCGTGTTCAACAAGCCTATCTGTTTCCAAGGTTTCTTCTTAATTTTTTAATGGTTGCTTTGTAATCCTTTGAATTAAAAAAGGCAGAGCCCATCACAAGTATGTCGGCTCCTGCAGAGACGACCTCTTTTGCATTATCGAGTTTTATACCGCCATCAACCTCTATAAGTGTTGAAAGCCCTCTGTTCCTGATGATTTTCTTTAATGCAGTTATTTTGTGAATAATATGTGGTATAAACTTCTGACCTCCAAACCCTGGATTTACTGACATTAACAATACAAAATCCACATCAGGCAGTATGTGCTCAACGCTCAGGATAGAAGTTGCGGGGTTAAGCGAAACACCAGCTTTTACGCCACTTTCTTTTATTCGCTGTACTGTTCTGTGGAGGTGTACTGAAGTCTCATAATGTACGGTGAGAAAATCTGCGCCTGCCTTTATAAAATCCATGAGATATCTGTCTGGTTCTTCAATCATAAGATGGACATCGAGCGGTAATGAAGTGATCTTCCGGATTGATTCTACTATAAATGGACCTATGGTGATATTGGGGACAAAATGGCCATCCATGATATCAATATGAAGCATGTCCGCACCTGCTTTATTAGCAGCCTTGATCTCTTTACCGAGATTCAAAAAATTTGCAGAAAGTATTGAAGGTGCAATCTTAACCATACTATCTCCTTATTAAAATTTCAAAAGTCGAATAATCCAGTGCTTCTTTTAAATCAAAATTAATACATCATCCAAGTTGGAGATAGATTGTATCTCCTGTTTTCACATATGCTCCGGGTGTTGGTTTTTGTAACCTCACGTTGCTGCCATTCCCGCTAATTTCCATTTTTAAGTTCATTTTTTCTATAAGTTCTTTTGCTTTTTCGATAGTCATACCTTTAAAATCAGGGCAGTAATAGATTACCTGATGAGGGCCGAGGCTCACAAGTACGGTGATAAAGTCACTTACTTTTTCAGCAGATTCCGGTTTTTGGGCTATAATTTTGTCTTTTTCAACGGTATCTGAGTGTACCCTTATCGTCTTGGCAATCTTCAAACCGTTTTGAAGCAATATTGTTTCAGCATTCAGGAGTGTTTCATTCACGAGCATCGGGATTGATTGAGCTTTTGGACCTTTGCTGAGGATGACCTTAATCCCTCTTTTTTCTTTAACCTTATTTCCCGCAGGTATATCTTGTTTGAGTATATGTCCTGGGAGGACTGTAGAATCGTAATCTTCACCTTCAATTTTAAGATAGAGCTCATTCCTTGTAAGGAGTTCATTTGATTCTACAAGGCTTTTCCCGTATAAGGAAGGCACCTCGACTGTTCGGCTGAAGCTCAAAATCTTGAAAGTGAGATACCCGAAAATAAGGCCAAGCAGTATGAATGCAAATGTATAAAGAGGAAACTTTATAAATGTGCTCATCTGTTCAAATTTTCTTTGTTTCACAGAGGACAACATATGTCCAAATCGTTATTTTTCATTATTATTACTGAAAAACCCTATTGCATCTTTGATTTTCTCTAAGTCCACTCTTGTGTTGAGACATGGCCCGAATGGTCGTTCATTCGGTATACCCAATACCGGAAGTGGATAGGTATCAACGATTCCGCTGCTCAAATCGTTCTCGCATGCGACTGCAACGACCGCCTCTGGTTTTACTTCATGCACAATCCTCTTTGCAAGAGAGCCACCTGTTGCAACAAAGAGGTTGAGATGATTGTTGTCTGCTATCTCAATCAGGTCTTTAATCTCGCATTTGCCACATCTTTCACAATTATAGATGTTATAAGTAATCCTATTATTACATTCATCTATCTGGAGGCAGTGCGGCAAGAGAAGCAGAATGTTTTTTGTCCTGAAATTTTCCCTTTTTACAAGTCTATTATTCAGGTTAATGATAAACCTCTGATACGACTCTTTTTTGTTTTTTGAGAAAGAACCGGTGAGTATAAGAAGAGGATATAAAAATTTGAGAGTAAATCCTCTAATCCATCTGTAGCTTATCAAAAAAGCCCCCTTCTCTTACTTTCCTTCCCTGGAGAAAAGCTTTTGCAGACATCACACTTTTACCCTCTGGTTGAAGTTCGATTATTGAGAGTAATCCTTCCCCTGTCCCGATAATGAATTCTCCACTATCTGCCTTTTCAATCCTGCCGGGGATACCTTTTCCTTTGAGCACCTTTCCCTTGATAATTTTAATCCTTTCTTTGTGAAGATAACAATAGGCACATGGCCATGGATACATACCCCGGATAAAGTTATATATCTCTGTTGCAGTTTTTGACCAGTCAACCATCCCATCTTCTTTTTTAAGGGGAGGGGCGTAACTCGGAGTTCCTGACTGAGGAAAGGGATTAATAGAACCATCTTTTATGCCCTTTATGGTTTTCATCAATAAAGATGCACCTGTCTCTGAAAGCCTTTTGCTCAAGGTCTCTGCATTATCATCATCAGTTATTTCTGTCTCTTCCTGCAATAAAATATCACCTGTGTCGAGTCCTTCATCCATGAGCATCGTCGTGATACCAGTCTTTTTTTCACCGTTAATTATTGCACACTGCACAGGAGCAGCTCCCCTGTAAAGAGGAAGAAGAGAGGCATGTACATTAATACAGCCATATGAAGCAACATTGAGTATCTGTGGAGGTAATATCTTTCCATATGCAACAACAACAATTAAATCGGGTTTTAAATCTGAAATTTCAGCAAGAAAAAGAGGGTCTTTTATTTTTGAAGGCTGTAACATTTTTATTTCTTTATTGAGAGCGAATTCTTTAACAGGTGAGGGGGAAAACACGTGACCTCTCCCTTTTCTTTTGTCCGTCTGGGTCACTACTGCAATCACCTCTTCACCTGATTGAAGAAGTGCATTGAGTGAGGGGACAGCAAATGCAGGGGTACCAAAAAATAGTATGCGCATTTATGCAAAAAGCACGTTTGTCATTTCTTGCTCGCTGTTGACTTCCTGGACTTGTTAAAGCGTCTTTTAAAAAACTCTCTTTTAATAGGGCTTATCCTGTCAAGAATGAGGAGACCATCGAGGTGGTCTATTTCATGTTGTAAGGCTCTTGAAAGCATGCCTGTGCCTTCAATAACTATAAGATTACCATTCCTGTCTAACCCTTGAACAGAGACCCTTTCTGCCCTATTTAACATCGTTGTATACCCGGGGAGGCTAAGACATCCTTCTTCAGCTTTTTCAGCACCTTCTTTTTCGATAATTGTCGGATTTATAAGGACTACAAGGGGTTTGTTCTCTCCCTCCACTGCACTTACGTCTATGACGCACAACCTCTTTGAAACGCCTACCTGGTTTGCAGCGAGACCCACGCCTCTTGCTGCATACATCGTCTCTATCATATTGTCTATAAGTCGTTGAATGTGATTGTCTATATCCTCTACAGGGGATGTTTTTTCTTTAAGGATTTTTTCTGGAAATTTTTTTATCTCAAGTAAAGACATGGTTATATTATATTATAATATTCAAGTGGATAAAAGACAAAGAAGACATTTTAGAAGGTATAAAAGACGCTCTCAGTTTGACCTCGTATTTGACAAAAGGACATTCAGAGCTGAATTAGTTGATTATTCTGGCAGTGGCATGGGGATTATCGTTGAAAGTTCTCTCCCTGTTACTGAAGGCGCGGTTTTAGACCTTGCTCTATCTGAACCTGCTATCCACACAGAGGGAGAAATAGTCTGGTTAAAGAGGTCAGGCAAAGGTATTAAAATTGGGATAAAAAAGATTGGTATATTTCATGGCCTTCTCAGGGACTACATTCTTGCAGATGTCTTTATCGGACTCCAGAGAAGGAAGATGACAGGCATACTCGAATTAAGAAATGATCCTCTTCTTAAGAAGGTTTATATCAGGGATGGAGAGGTGATATTTTCTGAATCGAATCAGAGTGATGACGGCATTGGAGAAATCCTCCTCAGAGAAGGAAAAATCAGTTCCAAGCAATATGTGCATTTCAAAGATGTTTCAAAAAATACCGAAAAGAAGCACATCACTTTGCTTGTTGAGCTTGGATATTTAAAACCAGCGGAACTTGTTTGGGCAGTGAGGCGCCAGTCTGAGGAGATAATTATGAGCCTTTTCGGGATGGAAAACGGAAGTTTTGAATTTAAAGAATGTCCGGTTTCCGATAAAGTAATAACTCTGAAACTCTCTCCAGTAAATCTTATATATAAAGGGATTAACAGAATTATTGAACTTCATAAATTGAAAAAAATTGAGAACCTTTTACAACTGTCCGATAATTCTCTCATGTGCTTTTCATCAGATCCCTTAAACCTTTTTCAGTCCATAACACTGGATGATGCAGGCAGGGAGATTGTTTCTTACATAGACGGGAAAACATCAATAAAGGATATTCTCCTGTTATCCCATCATAGCGAAATTGAAACACGTAAAATCCTTTATGCACTTTTAAGCACACGGATAATTGATAGTAAAGACTCAAAGAGTGAATTGAAGCATACCAGTGATAATCCAGAAGAAATATCTGCTGAGGATATCATCAGGAAATCAAAGAGAGAAATACCACAGGAAATCATAAATAAAATAGAAACTACCTACACTACATTTTTAAATGCTGGTTATTATAAAATACTTGCTCTCAGAGAATCTGCACCATTTGATGAGATTAAAAGGGCATACCATAAAGCAGTTAAGGAGTTCCATCCTGACAGGTATTCTTACCTTGACTCTGAGCATCTTAGGCATAAATTGAACACGATCTTTAACTTTATCACGGAAGCGTATGCAATACTCTCAGACCCTGAAAAGAAAAAACAATATGACAGTCAGCTTTCCTATAAAACAGTGCAGAAAACTTCTAATAACGAGCTTGCAGTGATACGATTTGAGGAAGCAATTCGTGAGTTCAGGAATAAAAACTTTACTCAGGCATCAGAGTTTTTTGGTCAGGCAGTTTATCTTGACAGTTCAATAGCAAAATACCATTATTACTATGGATTATCTCTCGGAAAACTAAAAAGATATAAGGATGCAGGAAGAGCACTCCAGAAGGCACTCAAGATTGACCCGATTAATGCTGACTGTTTAGCTGAATTAGGATATGTATACCTCGATCTGGGTTTCGAGGCAAGGGCCAGAAATAGTTTCGAAAAAGCATTACGTCTCTCACCCTCACATAAAAGGGCAGGTGAGGGCATGAGATATTTTATGAAGTAATGACAGGTATCTGTGCAGGTCAATATTATTGAAATTGGGGAATAAGATTATGTATGATAGTGGTCATCTTTAAAGAGAGGAAATACTGACAATTCACTATAGCAGGAGGTTTTGAATTAAGGTTATCAATTTTAATTCTAAGGAAGAAAGAGAGATTTACAGGCATAGCACTGCTCATATAATGGCCCATGCGGTAAAAGAGCTTTTTCCTGATGCAAAACTTGCAATAGGTCCTGCCATAGACGATGGTTTTTATTATGATTTCGATATAGAGAGAACCTTCACACCTGAGGATCTTGCTGCAATAGAAAAGAAAATGACCGATATTATAAAAAAGAATAATGTATTTGTGCGCAAGATAGTTCCAAAGGAAGAAGCAATCGATCTCTTTAAAAGTGTGGGTGAAAATTATAAGGTTGAGCTTCTCAATGAGATAGAGGATGAAGAGGTATCTCTCTATGAAGAGGGTGGATTTATAGACCTCTGCAGGGGACCTCATATCGATTCAACAGGAAAGGTTTCTGCATTTAAGTTGCTCAGTGTTGCCGGTGCGTACTGGCGTGGAAATGAAAAAAACAAGATGCTTCAGAGAATTTACGGCACATCGTTTGCGAATGAAAACGATTTAAAGGAATATCTTCATTTCCTTGAGGAGGTGAAGAAGAGAGATCACAGGAAGCTTGGTAAGGAGCTCGACCTGTTCAGTATGAGTGAAGAGATAGGTGCAGGCCTTATTATCTGGCATCCAAAGGGTGCGTTGATAAGAAGAACTATGGAAGATTTCTGGCTGGATGAACACTACAAAGCGGGTTATAAAATCCTTTATTCACCTCATATCGCAAAGCTGGATGTGTGGCGGAAGAGTGGCCACGTCGAATTTTACAAGGAGAATATGTATTCTCCAATGGAGATTGATGGGATAGAGTATGAGATTAAACCCATGAATTGTCCATTTCATATTCATGTATATAAAACGTCATTAAGAAGCTACAAGGAACTCCCCGTGAGATACGCAGAGTTAGGAACTGTTTACAGATACGAACGTTC
>JBGPQS010000002.1:0-15781 GCA_041489235.1 Thermodesulfovibrionia bacterium | reverse complement strand
CTAACCCGGGTAAGAATCACGCCTTCAGCCATATTGCGCATGATTTCAGCCTGCAAACGCAGATCTTCTTCCGCTTTCTTGCGCTCGGTGATTGATGTTTGCGATTCAGCAATCAGTTTACGCAATTCTATTAATTCATTGATGAGTTGCTCTTTTGTTTTCTCTTTATCTTTCATCTCAAATACCTTTAATCATATATGACTTCATAAAGCAGGAATAGATGTGAGGGCTTTTTGCTAACATACTATCTCTCACTTCATAAGTTTATCATAAAGAATAAACTATGAAAGTAATACTTGTTTCCTTCCTTACAGATGCTATGAGTTACGTTTGTTTCAGGATTGCCTCAGATGCATTAGACTTAACTATTTTTTTTTGGGGGGGGAAGGGGCCTCCCAGGGGGAAGCCCCTCTGAGGGGGAAGACTAAATTTCTTTTTGGGGTGCTTTTCTCAAAAATGTAGGTATATCTATAGGGTTTTCATAAGACATAATATCTGTCGTTATTATATCTATTGCATAATCGGGCTTAAGAGTCTTTGATAAAACCCTATCCGAACCTCTATAACTCACCGGTTCTTTAACAGGAGTCCACTTCTTTATCTGTGGCAGTTCTATCTTTTCCCTATGCTCACCAAAGCCTGTTGCGATAACAGTAATCTTCACCTCATCATCCATATCAGGATTGATCACTACACCAAATATGAAGTGCACTTCTTTGTGCGCCGAATCAGAGATAAAGCCAGCTGCCTCATGAATATCATTTAACGAGAGTGCAAGTCCACCTGTAATATTGATGAGGATTCCCTTTGCACCTTCGATTGAGGATTCCTCAAGCAAACTGTTTGATACAGCCTTTTTTGCTGCTTCGAGAGCTCCACCTTCTCCTTTTCCCATTCCCGAACCCATAACTGCACGGCCTTTATTTTCTAAAATTGTCCTGACATCAGCAAAGTCAACATTGATCAGCCCTGGAACCAAGATAATATCAGATATTCCCTGAACTGCTTGCCTGAGAACATCATTGGCTACAGCAAAAGACTTAAGAAGCGGTGTCCCTTTTTCAACAACAAGGCCGATTCTGTCATTTGGTATGACAATAATAGTATCCACGCATTTTCTCAGTTCTTTTACTCCTTCTTCTGAATTCATCCACCTGATTCTGCCTTCATAGAAAAATGGTTTTGTCACGACACCAATGGTGAGGATGCCAAGTTCTTTTGAAACACCTGCAATCACAGGCCCTGCACCTGTACCCGTGCCTCCACCCATGCCTGCAGTGATAAAGACCATGTCAGCGCCTTCGAGAGCCTCGGCAATGGTAATCCTATCCTCAAAAGCTGCCTCTCTCCCGATATCGGGATTTGAACCCGCGCCAAGCCCTCTGGTAAGATTCGTGCCAATCTGTACCTTCACAGACGCAAGAGAAGTCTCGAGGGCTTGCATGTCCGTGTTCACAGCGATGAATTCAACTCCATGAAGGTTTGATGCGATCATATTATTGATCGCATTGCCTCCTGCTCCTCCAACACCGACAACTCTAATCTTTGCTTTCTGTCCTTTCACTTCCTCCATTTCAAACATACTTACCTCCTTTTTTATCTAAAAATTTCTTTTACCCAACCTTTCATTTTTCCTACTATTCCTGCAAATGTATCATGATAAATTTTTCTGTTTGACACTGTAGTGAATCCATAAAGCACCAGCCCCACACCTGTGGCATAAATTGGATTGTGTATACTCCCTTCGCATCTCTTTATGTTTTCCGGAAAACCTATCCTCACCGGGAGCCCTAATAGTACCTCTGCTATTCTGTCAAGGCCGTTAAGGAGAGAACCGCCTCCTGTGAACACAACACCTGATGAGGCAATATCGTATCCGGCACATGAGAGAAGTTCACTTTTTATTAAATCTAATAGTTCCTCTGTCCTCGGTTGTATAATCTCTAACAAGCATCTGCGTGGAACTTTTCTTTCATGCCCGGCCTGAATAATATCTATCTCTTCCGAGTCACTTGCCATGCTTGTGGCAGCAGAACCAAAACTCTTTTTAAGCCTTTCAGCTTCAGAAACAGGAATCCTGAGACCAACAGCAATATCATTTGTAAAATGGTTTCCTCCGATCGCGAGAACAGATACATGTCGCAGCCAGCCATCCTTGTAAAGAATGATATCTGTTGTACCGCCACCAATATCAACAATGGCCACTCCGAGTTCTTTCTCATCATCGGTAAGTATTGCCTCTGCTGATGCAAGAGGTTCAAAAACGATATCAATGACGTCAAGACCTGCCTTCTCACAGCACTTCAGAAGGTTCTGCACAGAAGTCACTGCACCGGTGACTATATGAACATTTGATTCAAGCCTGACCCCTGCCATTCCAACAGGATCCCTGATTCCATTCTGTCCATCAAGAATGTACCCTGTGGGAATCACATGGAGGACCTCCCTGTCGAGCGGGACATATACAGCCTTTGCAGAATCTATCACGCGATCAACGTCCATGTAAGTCACCTCTTTGCCTCTCACACCAACTGCACCATAACTATTAAAACCTTTGATATGCCCTCCTGTAATACCAACGTATACAGTATTTATTTCAAAACCTGTCAAAGATTTCGCTTCGTTCGCTGCGTTTTTTATTGACTCTACTGTGGAGTCTATATTGACGACCACTCCCTTTCTGAGCCCTGTTGATGCTGATGTGCCGACCGCATGTATTTCGACACCGGTTTCAGACAATTCTCCCACAACAGCGCAGATCTTCGTGGTCCCCACATCAAGTCCTACGATAATGTTCCCGTTGTGAGCCTTCGGCGTGAGCTCAGTCGAACGCTGCCGAACCATCACTTAATCACCTCTTTGATAGGTTTTACAATTACCCTGTTTGCAAATCTTAAATCTATGTAATCAACAGAGATTTTCCTCTTTTTTATCTCGCCTTCTAATTCAAAAAGCCTTTTGAGTTTTTCTTCATATTCTCCTGATCCTACTTTCACAACAGTCCCATCAATGGTGACGGTAAGTTCCTGCGGTTTACATGCAATGATCTCGATGTGGTTCTTTTCTAATGAAAATCCTTTATCATTCATCAATTTTGCGAGATGAAGAGCTTCTGAAAATCCTTTACTCTCTTTAAACGGGTCACCTATAATTATAGGGAGAAAAGGGATAGCATTATCTTTAAGCTCTTCAAGGAGTTTACCGTTCTCATCTACGAGAAAAAGGTGGCCATTCATGTCAAGAAGCGCAAATGGCACAGCTTCCTCTATTACTATTGAGAGCGTATCAGGGAATTCTTTTCTCACACTCACAGACCTGATCCATGGAGATTTGAGTAACCCCTGGCTCACCTTTTTATTTGAAATCGTTACCAGACTTTCATTCTTATGAATCCCTGTGAATGCCATGAGTTCATCATCTGTGAGATGTTTATTACCGATAAAAATAATATGGTTAATATGGTTAACCAGGGACAGAAATTTTCCTATATCCAGAGTAACAGAGCTATATGCTGCTCCTGTAAGTGTGAGAATAAGCAAGAAGAGAGCGGCAACATTCCAGAATACACCGCGATGAGTGACCTTCTTCTTAGCCCTCATCAATAGCCCCTCTGAGTATTTCTTCTATCAAGGCTGGAAAATCAAGACCCGCATGCCTTGCTATTTTTGGTAATAGACTTGTCTCCGTCATACCCGGGATAGTGTTGACCTCAAGCACATAGGGGTTCCCTTCTTCATCAACCCTGAGATCAACCCTTGTTGCACCTTTACACCCAAGGGCACTATGAGCAGAAAACGCAGCATCCTTCGCCTTTTCATAAGCTTTGCTGTCTATTTCCGGAGGAAGTATATACTCTGTTAACCCTGCTGTATATTTAGCCTCATAACTGTAGAATTCAAGAGATGGCCTTACCTCAACTCCACCAAGTACCCTCTCATCGAGTATCCCTATATGTATCTCTTTACCATCAATATATTTCTCTATCATCACCTTTTCGCTCAATGAACCTGCTTTTTCAACTGCTTCCCTGAGATTCACCTTATCTCTCACTATACTTACCCCTACACTTGAACCCTCAGTGGATGGCTTGACAACCCAGGGCAATGTGAATTTTATGAGTGATGAGTTTATGCCAGATTTATTACTTCTTGATGTTCTCTTTGCTTTATGCTCCCTGCTCAGTACCACAAACGGTGGCACAGGGATATCGTGATAGATGAATATCTTTTTAGATGCATCCTTATCCATTGCAAGGGCAGATGCGAGTACTTTTGAGCCTGTATAAGGGATTCCGAGAACCTCAAGCATGCCTTGTACAGAACCATCCTCTCCATATCCTCCATGAAGCGCAAGAAATGCAATCTCTATTTTGTTACTGATCAGAACACTGCAAAGGTCAGGGCCTGCATCTATCGCAACTGTGTGATAACCTAATCCCTTCAGTGCATTATAAATTGCGTTTCCACTCCTGAGAGACACCTCTCTTTCAGCTGATTGACCTCCCATCAATACACCTATCTTCTTTTCAGTCAACATCTCTCCCCACGATCTTTATCTCAGGTTCAAGGACAACACCAGATTTTTCCTTGACTCTATAAGTAACCTCCTCCATCAGCCTCATAAAATCAGATGCGGTTGCCTTCCCCCTGTTTATGAAGAAATTTGCATGGAGAGTGCCTACCTCAACATCGCCGATTCTCATTCCCTTGCATCCAGCTTCATCTATGAGCCTCCCTGCAGAGAGCCCAGGAGGGTTTTTAAACACACAGCCGGCTGATGGTTCTGAGAGAGGTTGCTTTTTCCACTTTCTCTTCAGAAAATCCTCCACCTTCGCTGAAACATCCTCCTTTTTATCCTTCTTGAGTCTTATCTCTGCACTGAGTATGAGATCAGTTGGCAAAATACTCGACCATCTATATCCAAATTCAATTTTGTCTGTATCGAACTTCTCAACCTTGCCTTCAGAATCCATTATTGCAACCGAAACGAGCACATCCTTCATCTCGTAGCCAAATGCACCTGCATTCCCACAGATTGCACCACCAACAGTGCCGGGTATTCCCACAAGACCCTCAACTCCTGAATATCCATTTTCTTTCGAGAAGTTCACAAGTCTCTGGAGGGGTGTCCCGGCTTCAACAGACAAAAGCACATATTCATCATCGTCACTTAAGACCTCGATCTTTCTGAAAGAATGAAAAGAAATAACAGCCCCTTCTATTCCTCCATCTCTTACTAAAATATTTGTTCCCCAACCGAGAGCGAAAAAAGGTATCTGCTCTCTCTTCAAAATACATGTCATATTTTTAAGTGATTGAAGGTCGTGAGGTACAGCAAAAATATCTGCAGGACCTCCAATCCTCAATGATGTATGGTCATTCATGGGCTCCATAAATTTCACTTCACCTCTAAAATTGCATTTAGAAAATATTTCCTGAATTCTTGATTTTTCATTTTTCATTGTTGCTTTTTAATGTAATGAGTACCTCTTCTCCTATCTTCCATACATCACCTGCTCCAAGGGTAAGTAACATATCGCCTCTCTGTAGAGCTGTAATAATATGTTCGATAGCCTTCTCTTTATCTGTTATATACACAGCACTTTTATGGCCGGCCTTTTTAATCCTCTTCAATAAGGTCTCTGAGTTCGCGCCCTTGATTGGCTTTTCTCCAGCAGAGTAAACAGCAAGAAGAATGAGTGAATCTGCATCATTGAACGAAGGAGCGAATTCATCCATCAGGTCTTTTGTCCTTGTATATCGGTGAGGTTGAAATACAACAAACAATCTGCCTGTTTCTGTATCTGACTTCTGACTGCTGATGAAGAGCCCCTCCCTTGCTGCCTTGAGTGTTGCCTTTATTTCTGTCGGATGATGACCATAATCATCGAATACCTTTATCCCGTTTACTTCACCCTTAAACTCGAATCTCCTCTGGATACCATCAAAACTTTTTAGCCCTTCCCTTATTTTTGCTCTATCTATCTGGAGTTCTAATGCGGCTCCAATTGCAGCCAGACTATTCAATATATTGTGTGTTCCTGGCAGTGGAAGATCAAACTCGCCGATATTTTTTCCTTTATAGATCGTTTCAAAACTCATTGACATAAAACCCTTCCTGACATTTACTGCACGAAGCTCTGCATCGTGAGTAAATCCATAGGTGACGTATCTTCTATGGATTGAGGGTAAAAGTTCACGGAGGTGCTCATTTTCAATACACACTATTGATACACCATAAAATGGAATTTTATTCATAAAAGAAAGAAATGCCTCCTTCAGTGAATCAATAGTCTTGAAGAAATCCATATGTTCCCTGTCTATGTTTGTGGCAACCGCAATTGTCGGAGAGAGCTTGAGAAATGAACCATCACTTTCATCAGCCTCTGCAACAAGAAATTCTCCCTGACCAAGTCTTGCATTACTTCCGGTTGCCTTGAGCCTCCCGCCAATGACCACAGTAGGGTCAAATCCGCAGTGGGCAAGAATGGTTGATATTAAAGATGTTGTTGTTGTTTTGCCATGAGCCCCTGCAACAAGTATCCCGTATTTCAGTCTTGCCAGTTCTGCGAGCATCTCTGCACGAGGGATTACAGGCAGAGATTTTCTCTTTGCCTCAATCACCTCAGGATTATCGTCTGAAACTGCCGATGATATAACCACTACATGGGCATTATCTGTATTTTCTGCATCATGGCCTATAGACACTTTAATTCCCAATTTCCTCAATCTTCTGGTTGTCTCCGAATCCTTTAAATCAGAACCTGTCACTTCATATCCGAGGTTGTGAAGCAACTCTGCGATACCTGACATCCCTATTCCACCGATACCGACAAAATGTATTACCCTATAACGCTCAAACACTATCTACCTTTCTCCTTTAGACTGGAGACTATTGACTGATGACTGTTTTATCAGGCTCATTGCGATATCAACAGCCTTTGCACCTGCATCAGGTCTCCCAAGTGCCCTGCTATTTCTCTGCATCTCTGCCCTTAACGTCTCGTGCATATAGAGTTCTTTTATGTTTTGTGCAAGGGATTCGCCTTTCAGTTTGCTGTTGAGGATCATTCTCGCTGCACCCATTTCAAAAAGTTTCCTTGCATTCATTTCCTGATGGTGTCCGGCTGCATAAGGATAGGGAATTAATAGAGCCGGTTTTCCAAGGGCAGTCAGTTCTGCAAGTGTTGTTGCTCCTGCCCTTGAGATAACTAAATCAGCGACAGCATATGCCTCACCCATCTGATAGATAAACGGAGTGATTGTCCCCTTAAATCCATATTTCCGGTATAATTCTCTTGTTTTTTCATAGTCACTTATGCCTGTCTGATGAAGGAACTGAATCTTATCTTTGAGGTCATACAGATAATTAAGTGCATCTATAACTGTTATGTTGATACTCCGTGCACCTGAACTCCCCCCAAAGATAAAGACAGTGAATAAATCTTTGTCGAGTGAAAAAAGTTTATATCCTGAGTCAGTATCACCCTTGAGTATATGAATCCTGATAGGATTTCCTGTAAGAAAAGTTTTTGCCTTTGGGAAAAATGAGATACTTTCCTGATACGTTGTACATATTGCATTCACAAATTTTCCGAGAATTTTATTCGTAAGTCCAGGTATGGAATTTTGTTCGAGTATCATGGTTGGGATCGACATGAGAGATGATATAAATACAATCGCGCCTGATGCATACCCACCAACTCCTATCACGATATCAGGCCTCACCGTTCTGATAATCCTGTAAGAATCAATGACAGAGAGAAACATCTTTATTATTGCTCTTATCTTCTTGAGAACAGATACACCCACGATGCCTTCTGCTCTCAGGAACTTTATTGTATAACCCTCCCTCGGGATCACCCTCGCCTCTATCCCATACTC
This sequence comes from Thermodesulfovibrionia bacterium, assembly GCA_041489235.1. GTDB lineage: Bacteria > Nitrospirota > Thermodesulfovibrionia > Thermodesulfovibrionales > SM23-35 > VGWZ01. The sequence continues at coordinate 7,898 of JBGPQS010000002.1, read as the reverse complement.
AGTTCCCACAAATATCACCTCTGTCCTCTCATTTCTATTCTTGAATTCTTCAGCTATTGCCAGTCCTGGAAAAATATGTCCTCCTGTCCCGCCTCCTGCAATTATTACTCTCATAGAGTAGATGACAATTCCTCTCTGTTTTTTGCTCTATTATCATGAGGTTCCCTGATACCATATACATTCCTTCTTGCCCTTCTTCTCAAAACGATCTCGTTACTATTTAATGCTGTGCTTCTGTAATCGCCTTTTGATATATTGAGGAGTATCCCGATAGCAGCCATATTCATAAGGAGAGAAGAACCGCCATAACTGATAAACGGTAATGGTAACCCTTTTGTGGGCACTATACCTGTTGCAGCTGCAAAATTAATAAGTGCCTGCAGAGAAATCATCAATGAAAGCCCTACTGCTAAGTAATAGACAAACCCATCATTTGTCTTGCTCGCGATATATATGCCCCTGATAAATAAGATGAGAAAAAGTGCGATCACCACTGATGCACCTATAAAACCGAACTCTTCTCCAATAATAGAAAAAATAAAATCCGTGTGTGACTCAGGGAGATAAGATAATTTTTGTTTGGAACTACCAAGACCCACACCTGTCAGGCCTCCGCTTCCAAATGCGATAAAAGATTGTACAAGCTGGAAACCACAGCCCTGGGGGTCTTTCCATGGATCAAGAAAGCAGGTTACCCTCTTGAGCCGGTAAGGCTCCATAATAAGCTTATATATTATCGGGAAACTGAATACCGAAAGTGATGCAAGGTATCTCAACTTCACACCTGAAAGAAAGAGCATCGCGAATGTGAGAAATGCAAGACTCATCGCTGCACCGAAGTCAGGTTGTTTGAGAATAACTATCTGGAAGAGTATCATGACAAAGACAGGTTTTATAAAAGATACAAAACTATCTGTTCTATAGTGAGGCATTGACATATACTTTGCGAGGAAAATAACCATAGAAAGTTTCACAAGCTCTGAAGGCTGAAATGTCGAGGGCCAGAGTTTAATCCATCTCTTCGCACCTCCTGCAGTAACACCAATACCAGGCAGGAAAACAAGTATTAATAACACAAAAGAAAAAATTAAAAGAGGTATGGCCATTTTCTTAAGAAAAGATAGCTTTATCTGGTAAGCAAGAAACAGGAATCCAAATCCAATGACAATGGTGAATATATGTTTCTTAAAATAATAAAATTCTGTAATCCCTTTTTTTGCGAGTAAAGGGGTGACTACAGATGTCGAACTATAAATCATAAGTGCGCCAAAAACAATGAGCAACAACGTGACGAACAGAAGCAATTTATCATTCTGCGAATAAGGTGTAAATTGAGTAGTGTCAGCTCCTTCTCGATTACGAAACATCATGTCATCTCCATCACTATCTTTTTAAACTGTCTTCCCCTGTCTTCAAAATCCATGAACATGTCAAAACTGGCACATGCAGGAGAGAGCAGGACCACATCGCCTCTTACAGCCTGACTGCGTGATAACGCTACAGATTCTTTTACGTCCTTCGCCATAAAAGTTTCTGTAATGTCTCCGAGTGCCTTCTTTATCTTTTCAGCAGCCTCACCAATCAATACAACTGCCTTCACTCTCTCTTTTACTAAATTCCTTAACAGTGAGAAATCACCTGCCTTGTCTCTGCCCCCTGCAATTAAAATAATCGGCTCTGTAAAACTTTCAAGTGACTTAATGACCGCACCCACATTCGTCCCTTTTGAATCATTGAAGTACCTCACACCGTCTATTTCTCTGACGAATTCAAGCCTGTGCTCAAGTCCCTGAAATTCTTTCAGTGACTCTCCCACCGCATCAGCAGGGCAACCTGCAAGGAGAGCCATGGCCGAAGCAGCCATGGCATTCTCCAGGTTATGGACACCTTTGATCCTTATCTCATCAATATGTATAAGTGATGAGTGACGGGGGCAGGAGGGGACTGTCCCCGTCATTGGGGGAAGATTGCAGTAAATCATCCCGTCTTTAAAGTAAATCCCTTCAACTTCCTTTTTACGGCTGAAGGAGAAAATTCTCGGTTTTTTGCTTTTCACTTTTAACTTATCACTTATCACTTTTATTGTTTCCGGGTCATCTGCATTGAGCACAAGAAAATCATCTTCATTCTGGTTTTCAACTATCCTTGCCTTTGCATCACTGTATTCTTCAAGTGAGTGGTATCTGTCAAGGTGATCAGGCGTAATATTGAGTATTGCAGCTCCTTTTGGCTTGAAATCCTCTATTGATTCGAGCTGAAAGCTCGATACCTCAGCAACAATATAGTCAGGATGCGTGAGAAGTGAGGAGTGAGGAGAACTGTCATCAATCTCTTTACCCTTTACTCCTAACACTTTACGGATTTCCTCCGTCAATGCATTCCCTATGTTCCCTCCGAGAATTGTCCTGAAGCCGCCTTTTCTCATTATGAAGTCAAGCAAGGCTGTTGTCGTTGATTTCCCGTTTGTTCCTGTGACTGCGAGAAACTTTGAACTTTGAACTTTGAACTTTGAACTTGCTATTTGATATGCGAGTTCGAGCTCACCGATTATGGGAATCCCCTTTTCCTTCGCATATAAAATTGGTTTACTATCAAGTAGGACACCCGGGCTGATAACTACCATATCTGCTGATAAAAATATATTCTCGGGATGTCCTCCCAGTCCCAGAGCAAGCTTCACCGAAGGGTTGAGCCTTGTGATGAAATCTTTGAGTTCTTTTTCTGTTTTACTGTCTGTTATTGTTACTTCTGCTCCAATCTCAGCTAATAGGTTTGATGCTCCTACCCCGCTTCTTCCAAGACCTACAACTGTCATCTTTTTACCCTTTATTTCCATTCCCATCTTTTTTTGCAACGTTACATTTCTTCCCTTTTTTGCTTTTCTCTTTTGCAATTATCTTTGTATTTTTCTTTTTCCCTGATTTTGTTTTTGTTGCTATTTTTGATTTTTGATTATTGATTTTCGGATTTTTCTTATACGATGTCTTTTTTGTTTTAAGTGGATCATAATCTGCCTTGGTAAAATAGATTACAGGCTCTTCTTTATTCGCCATTATCTGGAACCCCTTGCCAATAAGAGTCTCTGACTCTTTCCAGAGACCATCCCTGCTTGGGCTTCCGAGGAGGGTAACAATAACCGTGTCATTATCTCGTTCAGAAGCACATACAAAACAATGCCTTGCCTTACGTGTATACCCTGTCTTTCCACCTACAAGGTCTTCATCAGACCACAAAAGCCTGTTTGTATTTTTAAGAAATACTGCATTCCCATTCTCTGTCGAAACCTCTGTCACACGGGTTCCCATAATCTCTTTCAGTTTTGGATATCTCAGTGCATATCTCATTATTTTTGATAAGTCTAATGCAGTGGTATACTGATTATCGCCGGGTAACCCATGAGGATTTATGAATTTGGTATCATCTAATCCAAGAGCAATCGTCTTATTATTCATAAGATGGACAAATCTCTCTTCTGTTCCAGCTACTGCCTCTGCAAGCGCAACAGCAGCGTCATTCGCAGACTTCAAGAGTGCAGCATAGAGAAGTGTTTCAACTGTCACCTTATCGCCTTCCTTAAAACCTGCCTTTGAAGGAGAAACACGCGATGCATTTTTACTTATCGTGACAAGATCCATGAGGTCTGCCTTTTCCATCACTATTATTGCTGTCATCAGTTTTGTGGTGCTTGCTGGAAGGAGTCTGAGATCCGGGTTTTTTGCATATAACATTCTTCCGGTTGATGCTTCCATCACCACTGCGGCCCTGGAACGAATCTCATCAGAGGCAGTAACCAGTGAACAGGAAAAAGTGAACAGGAAAAAGGATAGGATAAAAAATAATCTTCTGACTGATAACTGATAACTGATAACTGATAACTTTTTCATTATCACCTCACCTTTAATGTTGCCAGACTTAATAGTGCGAGCATTATTCCTATTATCCAGAACCGTACTATCACCTTTGGTTCAGGCCACCCTTTCAATTCAAAGTGGTGATGTATGGGTGCCATTTTAAATACTCTTTTACCAGTGAGCTTAAAAGACGCTACCTGCAACATAACAGAGAGGGTTTCCATAACGAAAATCCCTCCTACTATCGCAAGGACTATCTCATGTTTTGTGATTATGGCAAGGGTTCCGAGGGATCCTCCAAGTCCGATAGAACCCACATCACCCATAAAAACATCTGCGGGATATGAATTATACCAGAGGAAACCAAGTGAGGCCCCAAACATTGCACCACAAAAAACAGTAAGTTCTCCGGTGCCAGGCAGATAAGGGACCTGGAGGTACTGGGCTAACCCTTTATGTCCTGAGATATACACGAGTACTCCTGTGGCAAGGACTGCAATAGCAACAAGCCCTATTGCAAGCCCGTCTATACCATCGGTAAGGTTTACCGCATTCGAAGTGCCTACAATCACAATAATTGAAAATGGTATATAGAACCATCCAAAATCAAAAAACCATTTCTTAAAAAATGGAACAATTAACATATCTGCATAAGGGTCCTTGGGGTTCATGAACAGGAAGATACCAATTAAAAACGCAAGCACTATCTGACCACCAAATTTCTGGTAGGCTCTGAGACCCTTAGGACTCTTTCTCACAATCTTTAAATAATCATCGAGAAGACCGATGCCTCCAAAACCCACAAGTGACACAATCATAATCCAGACATACATATTTTTGAGGTCTCCCCACATAACAATAGTAAGGAGTATGCACATAATAATAAGAATACCGCCCATCGTAGGAGTTCCTGCCTTGTTCATATGGGTTTGAGGACCATCATCTCTTATCTGCTGAGTCATGCTTAATTTCTTTAGTCTATTGATAATCCATGGCCCTAATATCAGAGCAAAAAACATTGCGGTAAGCACAGCAATGGCAGTTCTGAATGTGATATACCTGAAGACATTAAAGGGGGAAAACCAGTCATGCAGGCTATATAAAAGGGTATAGAGCATTACTATGCCTCTCTACGAGCCATCGGCCATGACCTTTTCCATACCTATTCCCCTCGAACCCTTTATCAGAACTGTGTCTCCTGCCTTACAGATACTCTTCAAAAGCTCTCTTGCCTCGAGAGCATTCTGCAATGCATACACACTCCCGGAGAACTCAGATGCTGCTAAAGACATCAGTGGTCCAACTGCAATAAAAATATCTAAGGGAAGTTCCGACATCCACCTGCCGAGTCTTCTATGAGCTTCCTCTCCATAAGACCCGAGTTCCAGCATGTCGCCGAGAACAGCGATTGCCCTGCCTTTCTTAAGTCTGATTATCTCTTTTATAGCCTCCTCCATTGAGGCAGGGTTTGCATTATACACATCACTGATAACCATAATGCCATCCAGTTCTTTGATCTCAAGCCTCATCGGGACAGCTGTAAAAGAATCAATTGCATTCTTTATATATTCCAGGTCAATGTGAAACAGGTGTCCAATTGAGGCAGCTGCAAGTATATTGAAAACATTAAACATCCCTGATAGTTTCGGATGAACCTCTATAGATCTCCCTCCATCAGTATGTAAAAGAAAGGTCGAACCTTTTTCATGGAGATCTATATCAGTAGCATGGATTTCAGCATAATTTTTAATCCCGTATCTGATCACCTCACCTTTAAATCTGGATGCAAAAATACCCTCCATCAAAAAAGAATCATCAGCATTCACCACAGCAACAACAACACGTTCAAGAAGTTCAAGTTTTGTTTTTCTTACTGTCTCTATGTCTTTAAATCCCTCAAGATGGGCATGGCTTATATTCGTAAGAACGCCGTAATGTGGCATTGCTATTTCGCATAATTCTTTTATTTCACCAGGAGCGCTCGCACCCATCTCAAGCACAATGATCTCATCTGCATCACTTATCCTTGTCAGGCTCAGTGGAAGTCCTATATGATTATTGAGATTACCGGTATTCTTCAGCACTCTATATCGTGTACTCAAAATTGTTGCAATTAGTTCCTTTGTTGTGGTCTTGCCATTTGAGCCTGTGATACCAATAACAGGGATATCTCTCATTAACCGTCTATGATGCGCAATATCCTGAAGGGCTTTTAATGTATCTTTTACTTGGATTATTGTTTTACCCCTTATAGGTTCGGCTGGAGGAAAACTTACAATAGCGCCACTTCCTCTCTTTAATGCCTCCTGAAGAAAATCGTGTCCGTCAAATCTTTTTCCTTTGATTGCAATAAAGAGCTCTCCTTCCTTTATCGTCCTTGAATCTATAGATACACCTGTAAAGGCATCTGAACTACTCCAGATAACCTTCCCGCCTGTTGCTGCAATGATATCGTCAATTGTCAACATATCCGTATTCTTTTCATAAAGTACTGATGCATGATTCATGATGCATGATACCTGATATCTTTTTTCAATCTTTCATCCTGCATCTTGTATCTTGAATCTTGTGTTTTATTGCCTCTTCAAGAACCTCCTTGTCATTAAATTGATACCTCACCCCTTTCATCTCTTGATAATCTTCATGTCCCTTGCCTGCAATAAGTATGACATCCCCATCATCTGCCATATCCACCGCCCTCTTAATCGCCTCTCTCCTGTCAACCTCTATTAGATAGTTTCTCTTTTCTGCTCCATAAACAATTTCCATGATAATATCTGATGGTTCTTCAGATCTCGGATTATCAGTGGTTATGATCACAAAGCTACTAAGCCTCGTTGCTACTGCACCCATCCTCGGTCTCTTCCCGCGGTCCCTGTCTCCTCCACACCCGAAGACAGTAATTATCTTTGGTGACGGGTGATGAGTGATGAGTGATGAGTTTGATTCTGAGTTTGGAGTTTGGAGTCCGGAGTCCGAGGTTAGACCCCCCCTTACTAAGGGAGGGATGAGGGGGTGGTGTCTGCTGACTGACGACTTTTCTGAAAGTTCCCTCGCTGATTCTATCAGCCTTTCTAGGGCATCTTCTGTATGGGCATAATCAACAATACAGACAAAATTCTGACCGAGATCAACTTTTTCGAACCTTCCCGTCACATCACCTGTTTTTTCTATTCCCTCAAGAATTATTTCCCACGGGACACCGAGAGAGAGTGATGCACCAGCTGCAGACATGATGTTATATACATTTGGCAGTCCTATCAGATGAGATGAGATATCATAATTTTTACCACTGAATGAAATCTTGAATCTCAATCCATTAATTGAATTATCTACTTCACGTGCAATAATATCTGCTCCTTCCTTAACCCCATAGGTCACTGCCTTTTGCTTTGAGTCCCCTGTTCTCATCTCTGAGTTCAATCTCCTTCCATAGGGGTCATCAAGATTTATTACAGAAGTTCCCTCATGGGCAAGCAGCACTCTAAACAATTTTTCTTTTGCCCTGAAGTAATCCTCCATCGTTTTGTGAAAGTCCAAATGGTCCCTGGTAAGATTTGTAAAAATGGCAACACTAAAAATCGTTCCATCTACTCTATACTGTGCAAGGGCATGGGAAGAGATCTCTGCAATCACATGCGTACACTCTGATAAGAGCATATCTTTTAACAGACCGTGGAATTCCAGGGATTCAGGTGTTGTGTATATCGCAGGGTAAACTTTGTCTTTTATCACATACTGTATTGTGCCAATGAGGCCAACATTCTTTCCCCATGTCTCGAGTATAGACTTGAGTATATACGTTGTTGTTGTCTTTCCGTTTGTACCTGTTATACCAATCAGTACGAGACGTTCTGATGGTCTTTCATAATAATTATTCGCAATACAGGCAAGTGCTTTTCTGCTGTTTTCAACCTTAATATACGATACTCCTTTTTCACTCACTGTTAATTGTTCAATGCTCATTACTTTGTCATACGCAACTGCAACAGCACCTTTTTTAATTGCATCTCTGATAAAGTCATGCCCATCATACTTTTTCCCTGT
>JBGPQS010000001.1:0-16006 GCA_041489235.1 Thermodesulfovibrionia bacterium | reverse complement strand
GGTTTCCAGTATTCCTCAAACTTTCCACTCTTTGTGATCCAGACCACATAACGTGCTACAGTCACATCGCCTTTTGAATCGAACATTATCTTTCCAAGAGCACCATTGAATTCCATTAAATGTAACATATCAATGATTGCCTTCCCTTCAGTTGAGTGAGCTTCCTTTATAGCACTCAACATGATGTTCGCCGCATCATAGGCATAAATTGAATATGGGCCGACCTCTTTATATTTTGACTGATACTTTTCAATAAAGCCCTTTGCCGATGAACTATTCTTCGGATCCGGGCTGAATGTAAGGTAAGTGCCCTCTGCTGCTTGAATCCCGGCAATTTCGATAAATTTTGGATCTATTGTTCCATCACCGCTCATGAATGTAACTTTCAAGCCGAGCTCCTTCGCTTGTTTTACGAGAAGCCCTGCCTCGGGATAGATACCTCCGAAAAAGATAAGCTCAGGTTTTTTCTCCTTTACTGCAGATAATACCATCTTGAAGTCTTTGTCTCCCTGAATAATCCCTCCATAATACACTATTTTCACCTTCCTGCTGATGAACTTCTTAAATTCATTTGCAAGACCCTGCCCGTAGGTTGTCTTATCATGGAGAATTGCAACATCTTTGAGGTTAAGATAATTTATTACGAAATCAGATGCAATCTTCCCCTGCTGGTCGTCCCTCCCGCATATCCTGAATACCCCTTTGTAACCTTTTTCTGTGAGCTTGGGATTAGTAGATGCAGGAGTAATCATGGGAATTCCTGATCTGTTATAGACATCTGATGCGGGGATTGAACAACTTGAATTAAAGTGGCCAATAACACCTATAGCACCCTCATTCACAAGCTTATTTGCGACTGAGACAGCCTGTTTTGGGTCGTGCTGATCATCTGCAATGATTACTTTAATCTTCTTTCCAAGGATACCACCCTTCTCATTCCATTCCTCAACAGCGAGCGAGACACCGTTTTTGAAATCCATGCCCATCTTTGCCTGGTCACCTGTTATAGGACCAGCAATGCCAATCTTTATTACATCTTCTTTTTTTTGACACCCAAGAAAGATTAAGCAAATAGACATGATAATTAGTGGAATACTTATCATTTTAACGCTTCCCGATAATCCTTTAATCATTTCTGAAAGGCTTTCTCCAGTTCTTATTTATCTGCGTTGTGGATAATGTACATCAAAAAATCTAATAATTTGCATAAACCTGTTTATGTTTCCTTCAATCTCTCCGCTGAGGATTGCTGACGCAACTGCAACAGCATCAGCACCTGCATCTAAAACCAATTGGATATTTTCGAGGTTTATACCTCCTATTGCAACTAACGGTATAGTTACCTGTTTTTTTACCTCCCTGAGCATTCTAACGCCTTTAGGACTCCCTGCATTCTTTGTTGTGGTGTGAAATACTGGGCCAAAGCCAATATAATCAGCACCACCTTTTTCTGCTTCTATTGCCTGTTCTAAACTATGGGTAGAAATACCGACTATCCGGTTTTTGCCCATTATCTTACGTGCTTCTCTCAGGGGCAGGTCTTCCTGTCCGAGATGAACTCCTACTGCATTTACACACATTGCAATATCAGCATAGTCATTCACTATCAATACAGCGTTAAAGTCCTGAGTGAGTTTTCGTAGCCTATCTGCTTCTTCATAAACATCCTGCCTTGACTTTCCTTTCTCCCTGTACTGGACCCACCTCACACCTGACCTGAGCACCCTGAGTGTCATATCATCGTATGAGAGTTTAGACGCCTTACAGTCAGTTATAAAGCATAACCCGCCGAGATACATATGATTTCTTTAATTTGTTTGTGGTTAAAAGGTTTTAATAACCTTGGAAAATCTTTTTAAAAATTATTGTGAGCCGTTTATCTTCTCTATAAACGTTGTATTAAATTCTCCCTTTATAAAATCCGGATGATCGAAGACTTTTTTATGGAACGGGAGGGTTGTGTTTACACCATCAATGATAAACTCATCAAGTGCGCGTCTCATCCGCACAATCGCTTCCGGTCTGTCTTTTCCATGTACGATCAGCTTGGCGATAAGGGAATCATACTGTGATGGTATCACATATCCATTATAGATTGCGGTATCTATTCTCACACCAGGTCCTCCGGGGAGAAAGAGAAAATTAATCTTTCCCGAAGAGGGAATAAACCTGTCAGAGTCTTCTGCGTTAATCCTGCATTCGATAGCATGGCCTGATAACCGTATCTGGCTTTGTTTGAATTCCAACAGGAGTCCTGCTGAAAGCTTTATCTGCTCTTTTATTATATCAATGCCTGTGACAGCCTCTGTCACAGGGTGTTCTACTTGGACGCGTGTATTAATTTCCATAAAATAGATATTGCCATCGGGACTGACTATAAACTCTACGGTACCGACGTTTCTGTATTTGATGGCACGTGCGGCTTTTACTCCTAAATCCCCGATCCTCTTCCTGAACTTTTCTGTTGTCGAGACAGGTGATGGGGACTCCTCGATGAGCTTCTGATGCTTTCTCTGTATTGAGCAGTCCCTCTCACCAAGGTGGATGATATTGCCCTTGTTATCTGCTATGATTTGCACTTCTATATGTCTCATCTCTGGTATATATTCTTCTACATAGAGCTCGTTATCACCAAATGCGGTGAGTGCTTCTCTTTGTGCGATGTAAAATGCCTGTTCAAGGTCTTTTTCCTCTCTCACAATCCTCATTCCGCGGCCTCCTCCTCCAGCAGATGCCTTGAGGATTATCGGGAACCCTATCTTTTTTGCAGCTTTCATTGCCATCTCTTCTGTCGCAACAGGGCCATCACTTCCCGGTACAACAGGCACACCTTTTCTTCTCATTATCTGTCTTGCCTTTGCCTTGTCACCACCGAGCCTAATATTTTCAGGAGTTGGACCAATAAATGTTATGCCCGAGGTCATACAGGCTTCGGCAAAATGGTAATTCTCTGAGAGAAAGCCATAACCCGGATGAATCGCATCCGAGTCTGTGATTTCAGCAGCACTCAATATTGCAGGAATATTCAGGTAACTCTGGGTTGGGTTTGCAGGTCCAATGCATACAGATTCATCTGCGAATCTTACATGGAGAGAATCTTTTTCTATATCTGAGTATACACTCACGGTTTTTATTCCGAGCTCCTTACATGCCCGGATTATTCTTACTGCAATCTCCCCTCGATTTGCGATTAATATCTTTTTGAATAATTTCGAATTATTTGTCATTTTAAGCCTATCAGTTATTTTCCGTTATATTCACATAGGCTCAATAAGGAATAGTGGTTCGCCATATTCAACAGGCTGTCCGTTTTCCACTAAAGCCTTTACAATGATGCCGTCAACATCACTCTCTATCTCATTCATAAGCTTCATTGCTTCTATGACGCAGAGAACCTGTCCCTTTTTTACCCTCAGTCCAACTTCCACAAAAGGTGCGGCATCAGGCGCAGGCGATCTGTAAAACGTGCCGACAATCGGTGAAGTTATTGTCACAAGCCTCTGCGTTTCTTCCTCTGTTTCCTGTGTTATCTTCTCATGGAAGACCGGAGATTTTTGCATAGGCATTTCTATTGAAGATAAGATTCTCTCCCTCTTGATTTTTACCTTTGTGCCGTCTTTTTCTAACTGCAATTCGGTAATATCTGTTTCCTTGAGAAATTCGATAAGCTTTTTTAGATCCTCAAGTTCCATTATTTTACCCTTTCTATATATTCTGATGTCCTTGTGTCTACCTTTATGGTAGCGCCCTCATTTATATGAAAGGGGACTTTTACTACAGCCCCTGTTTCTAAGGTTGCTGGTTTACTACCTCCTGAGGCAGTATCTCCTTTAAATCCTGCCGGATCTGTTTTGGTCACTAATAATTCGACAAAAGTGGGAAGTTCTACGTTCATTGGCGCTCCTTTGTAATAGAAAAAAATAACAACCATGTTTTCTTTAATAAACTTCTTTGCATCTCCGAGCTGGTCATCAGTAAGTGGAATCTGTTCATACGTCTCTTCGTCCATGAAATAATAAAGCCCATCCTGCATATAAAGATATTGCATCTTTTTTTCCTCGAGCTGGAAGGTTTCCAATTTTTCCCCAGACCTGAAAGTCTGTTCAAGGACACTTCCTGTTTTCAGGCTTTTTAACTTTGTCCTCACAATAGCTCCGCCTCTTCCCATCTTCACATGTTGGAAGTCTATTATCTCACATGGCTCACCTTTAAATTCTACCTTGAGACCTTTTTTAAAGTCGCTTGTTGAAACCAATCACTCCCTCCTCACAAAAGTATACTATTTTAGCATTTTCCGCAATTTTTTCCATCAGATATGAGTTTTAAGAAATCAGGGTCAGCAGTCTCCTAACTTATGATTTCGAGTTTTTTGGGAAGGTTGGTGAGGACTTCAGAGGCATCTAGTTTTACCACTATCATATCATCTATTCTTACTCCTCCAAGTCCCGGAACATAAGTGCCTGGCTCGATTGTAAAGACCATATTTTCTTTGATCATTTCTTTTTTATTCCACGTGATGTGTGGTGATTCATGAACCTGAAGGCCAACCCCATGACCGGTCCCATGTCCAAAGAACTCTCCATAACCTGCCTTCTTAATAACATTTCTGGCAGAGTGGTCAATCTCCTGAGATTTTACCCCTGGAGAAACAAGGGAGATAGCCCTCTCATTGGCTTCTAATACAAGTTGATAGATCTCTCTCTTTTTATCTATGGTATCTCCTTTAATGAGCAATGTCCGGGTCATATCAGATAAATAACCATCAGCCTCTCCACCCCAGTCGATAATGACGAGGTCACTACTATTTAATTTCTTTTCAGTTGGCCTTGCATGGGGCATTGCAGAATTCAGACCTGATGCGACTATCATCTCAAATGGAATATGTCTGCAGCCTTTCTTCTTCAATCTTTCCTCAAGTCTCAGTGCAAGAGCTCTTTCACTGATCCCCTGCTTTATATATGGTTTTATGTCAAGAAAAGCAGATTCTGCACGCCTTACTGCCTCCCTGAGTGAGTTTATCTCGTGAGCATCCTTTACTGCCCTCAATCTCTCTACGAGTCCTTTAAAAGCCTTAAGAGCCACGTCTCCTTTCGATAATCTTTTGAAAAAATTATAGGACACAGAAGACTCAAAACCGAGTTTCTTGATGCCGATCTTTTGAGAGAGCCTTTCTATGGTCTTTATCACATCTCTTTTTTCTACAACAATATCCCACCCCTGTGCTTCTTTTCCTGATTGCTCTTTATATCTAAAGTCAGTGATAAATATTTTTTTTCTCTTTGTGATGAAGAGAAAACCTGATGAGCCCGAAAAGCCAGTGAGATACCGGACATTATGTATATCGGTTACAAGAAAGCCATCAACTCCCTGTCTTTTAATAGATTCCCTTATTTTAGTGAGTCGTGAAAAGTAATAAGAAATGGGTAATTTAATCATAGTTCAATAAAATTAAGTTCCAATAACCAAATCCCAAACTCCAAATAAGTTCCAATTATCAACAACTAATTGCCAAATAATGTTTGGTTAATTGTAATTTGGTCATTGGGTATTATTTGATTATTGGTATTTGGAATTTGGTTATTACCCCTCACTGAGAAAGGAGGTTTTTTGCAGCCCTGAGTGCGAGAAGATAACTGTATGGGCCAAAACCACTTATCTGCCCAATGGCAACTTCTGCAATAAATGATTTTTTCCTGAATTCTTCCCGACTGTGGATATTTGAAAGGTGAACCTCTATTGCAGGTTTATTTATTGCAGCGATAGCATCCCTTATTGCAATACTCGTATGGGTATATGCAGCAGGATTTATAATCAAGGCATCATAGTTGCTTTTCTGGATTGCGTCCAATATCTCTCCCTCACTGTTGAGCTGTACTATATTCGCATCAATACCAAGGTCTGCAGCAAGGGAAAGAATAGTGCTGTTTATCTCATCAAGTGACCTTGTGCCATATATGTCAGTTTCTCTTTTGCCGAGGAGGTTTAAGTTAGGACCATGGATGACTAAGACTTTCATTACTTTTTTAATGTTAGAATTCCTTTTCCAGCTTAGGGATTGCAGTCTTAAGGATAAATCGCCCCTTACCATAATTGCCTTCAGGTTTTATGATAAGGGCTAAATAGTACTCGGGATTTATTTTTCTCATAATAATACCGCACCTGTCTGATAGTATCGAAAACTCCCTCGCTTCACCAAGGCCTAGATTATCTGCAGCCAGATGTATGTCTCTAATCATTGCAGATGCCTCAGCGCTCAGTACGGTAAGATCAATAAGTTTTTCTGAGGTGTATTCTTGAACAGACATGCCGTCAGTGCCGATGATCATGGCAGACACCGCACCGTCTACTTTTTCTACTGTCTCTTTAAGGATTTCTGAAAAACTCATCTTGTCTCTTTTTAATACCTTCAAGGAAACTGTTCAGCCTTTCTATGAGCTTTTCCTTGTCCTTCCCAAGAAGTTTCAAAAGAAATTTCATATCATCAATACGCTGGAGCACATGGACATTATCAGGTTCACTCGAGAGAAGTTTCTTGTATATATCCATCGCATCTGTGAAGTTACCCTGAGATATATAAAGATCTGCATCACCTATGCTTAAATGTAGATCTTTAGAGACGTATTCTTTCAGAGCCTCTGGTGTCTCTTCGATTGCAACCTCGGACTCTATAAAAATATCTTCAGGCAGAAATACTTCTTCTTCAGACAGTTCCTCTTCTTCTGCTCCTCCTTCTTCAATTTCTTCTTCATCCGCTTCAAGAAGGACTTTACTCAAATCCTCTATATCTTCCTCTGGGAAAGGTATCTCAGATAACTGCTCTTCTTCATCAGGAATCTCAGATATCTCCTCAAGTGCAACCCCTGACTCTTTTAAAATATCTTCAGATGAAAACATCTCTTCTTCGGGTAGTTTTTCTTGTTCTGTTACCCCTTCTTTTATTTTTTCTTCTTCAAAAAAGGTTTTACTCGAATACTCTATGTCCTGCCCTTTGAAAGGGATTTCAGATGGCCTTTCCTCCTCAAGAGCAGGTTCGGGTTTAATAGAGGTTGTTTCTGCAGATGTTGCTTTTTCCGGGATCTCAGGTTTAGCGGTGAGCCCTTTTTCGAGCTCTGCAAGGCTATTCGCTGCCTCTTCATCGCCCGGATTCAGCCTTAATACCATCTTAAATTCTTTTACTGCTTCATCAATTTCAACAAGGTTTTTATGAATCTCAGCAAGCTTCTTGTGGGCATAGAGGTTATCAGGTATTGCGCTAATGACCTCTTTGAATTCTCCCTTTGCCTTATCGAGTATACCTTTTTCAAGGTATATCTTCCCTAAGGAAACACGCGCACTCATATATCGGGGGTGTCTTTCCAGTCCCTGAGTAAGGATAGCTATTGACTCGTCAAGCATCCCTTCCTTTTTATATTCTTCGGCAAGCAATATAAAAAGCTTGGAATTCGGGTCCTTATTTAATTTTTCCTTTAGTCTTTCAGTTTCTTCAAGTGACATACTATTCACAAATTTTTATCAAAATGGCGAAAAAAGTCAAGCCTTTATTTCAGATAACCTCTCTAATATCGCATCTGCAACAGAATCCTTGCTCATAAGCGGAAGACTTATTTCTTTCTCTTTATCTATAATAACAACCCTGTTTGTATCAACATCAAACCCTGAATCGGCTTTTGCAACATCATTAAAAATTATCATGTCCATATTCTTTTCCTTTAATTTCTTTCTTGCACGTTCAATTTTCCTGCCTGTTTCAGCTGCAAACCCGATAATAAACGGCCTGTTCTTATTCTTACTTATTTCTGAAATAATGTCAGGGGTTTTTTGTAGCTTCACCATGAGTTCTCCTGACTTCTCGATTTTCTCCTTTGCTTTTTCTTCAGGCATAAAATCAGAGACCGCAGCAGACATTATGAGCACTGTTGATGAAGGCAGCTCCTGATTTACCGCATTCAACATGTCTGATGCAGTTTCTACAGAAATAAATTTCACACCTTTGGGTTGACTCAGTAATGAATGGCCACTTATTAAGGTGACTTCTGCCCCTTTTCTTAAAGCGGCTCTCGCAAGGGCATAACCCATCTTGCCCGATGATCTGTTTGATATAAATCTGACAGGATCAAGATATTCCCTGGTAGGGCCTGCAGTTACAATGATTTTTTCTTTTGCAAGGTTTTTTTTGCTCAGTGCTGACTTTATTGCTTCGATTATTTCTGAAACATCTGACATTCTTCCTATACCATCTTCTCCACATGCAAGACTTCCCTTTTCGGGTCCTACCTGAAAGACGCCGCGTGATAAGAGATTGTTTAAGATTTTCTGAAACAAAGGGTTCTCATACATCCTCAAGTTCATTGCAGGAGCAATAACTATCTTGCCGCTGAATGAGAGAAGACACGTACTGAGGAGGTTATCTGCAATACCCCCTGCGAACTTTCCGATAGTATTTGCTGTTGCAGGTGCAATTACCATTATGTCCGCTTGAGCAGGTAACGTGATGTGAGCCATGGGGTCACTGAACAGGTCTGAGTAAACCTTATTTTGAGAAGCAATCTCGAGAGAGAGAGAGGTAATAAATTGCTTGGCTGCCGCGGTCATAATTACCGTAACCGATGCACCTTCATCTCTAAGTCTTCTTATTACGTCAATGGCTTTGTAAGCGGCGACACTCCCTGTCACGCAAAGGAGTACAGACTTATTCTTTAGCACCTTCCTCTTGTTTTTCACTGAACAGACCTTCTGGAGCCATCTTGTCTATTGCTCCTTTTTCATGGAGATAGATTTTCAGGTCTTTTTCGAGTTCTGTAAGGTCCTCACCAGCGACCTCTCTTTTCTCTGCAAGGAGTTGCCTGTAATCAAACTTTCTGGACTCTTCCTTTGCCTTTTGGGCCTGTTCCCCTGTCAAAAATTCGATGGTATTTTCTATTGTCTCTTCAATGGCTAAGGTGGTAACCTTCTTCGCTTTTGTCTTCAACTTGGGCTTTGCACCTAAGGAGAGCTCCTTTGCCCTCTGGGATGCTATTGCAATAATCCTGTATTTTCCGTCGATCTTGTTCTGATCATATTCAATCGGCAGAGAAATAACTTCCATGCTCTTCCTCCTGTTTTAAAAACTTATTTTTAACCCACATGGTGTCAACTTTGTTGACACCATGTCTGTGCGAGATTATTATTGACTCAAGTTCTCTTAATGCATCATTTAACTTATTATTTATTATAACATAATCATACTTGCGGTAGCTTTTTGTTTCATTAACTGCCCGCTTCAGTCTTTTTTCTATCTCTTCCTTTGAATTAGTCATTCGCTTTTTGAGTCTTCTTTTCAATATCTCCATAGAAGGTGGTAGTACAAAGATATACACGCCTCCTCTGTATTTCTTTTTTAGTTGCATTGCACCTTGTGTATCTATATCAAGAATGACGTCGGTACCATTGCGAGTGAGTTTTTCAATCCTCTTTTTTGAGGTACCATATAATTCTCCGTTAATATTTGCCCATTCCATAAATTCACTTTTATTAACCATTGACCTGAATTCTTCTCTGCTTATGAATGTGTAGTCCCTGTCATTCACTTCCCCATGCCGTGGAGCACGTGTGGTATAGGAAATAGAATGTGTGATATGAGGAAGAGTAGAGGTCAGTTTTTTGCAGAGTGTCGTTTTTCCAGCACCTGAAGGTGCAGAGACTATGAACAGACTTCCTTTACCTTTCTTCTTCTGCAAGGGCTCCCTTTCCTTCAATGAATCTCTGTGTAATCGTTTCTGCCTGAAGAGCTGACAGGATAATATGATCGCTGTCTGTGACAATGATCGAACGGGTGCGCCTGCCCTCAGTCGCGTCAATCAATTTACCCTCTTTTTTGGCCCCCTCACGAAGCCTTTTCATAGGTGCAGAACCAGGCGTTACAATTGCAACAACTTTCGATACAGCGATGACATTGCCAAATCCTATATTTACTAACACAGGACTTAAATCTCCTTTTTTCATAATTTACTCCTTTAAAGAATCTAACTTAAGTTCATAAAATTCTTAACCTTAACCTTGACCTTAACCTTGACTTTTTTACCTGATTGAGTATCTATCAGCTTCATTGTATATTCTGTGCCTGTTCTCTCATTTTCTCAATCTCTGTCTTCATTTCTACTGCGAGGCTGGATATGGTGTAATCGCTCGATTTATAGGAGAGAGTATTTACCTCTCTGCTTATCTCCTGGAGGAGAAAATCGAGCTTTCTTCCTATCGCATTACCTTCACTCAGTGTTTCTATAAACTGTTTTATATGGTTTTCTGTCCTGCTTATTTCCTCTGATATATCAAGTTTCTCTGCCATTATTGCAGCCTCTTGCATTATCCTCGCACTATCTGTTTCCCCACCTTGAAGAAGTGACCTCAGTCTTTCAGAAAATTTCTCTGTACACTTTGTCAGCTCATGGGGGGAGAGTGAATTTATTTTATCAATCATAAGATTCAATGAATGTGCTCTCTCAGCAAGCTCCTCTGAGAGTAGTTTCCCTTCCAATTCCCTCATTGCTTTAAGATTTAAAAGAGCTTCATTAAATACGGTATAAAGCGCGTCAATATTATATTTTGGCTCTTCTTCGATAAGGAGTTCCTTGTATCCTACAAGAGTGTCTATATGTATCTGTCCGGGTATTGAAAGTTCTTTTTGTAAGTCCTGGAAGGCGGTGTATATCTTTTTCGCTGTTTCCTTATTTATGGTGAGCTGTGAGAGCTTTTGGTCATTTGTGATGACAGTGACATCAAACTTTCCTCTATGAAATCTCTCTTTAAGGATAGTTCTCAGAGGAATCTCACAATGACTCAGATATGAAGATATTTTTATTGATATGTCAATAAACCTGTGATTAAGGGAACGGATTTCAACTTTTAAACCATTACTCTCTGCGCTCCCAAAGCCTGTCATGCTCTGTACCATAATGATACACTATAAACAAGTTGTTCAATTTAGTCAAATTTTATAGGAAAATCCAGCAGTTAAGCGTAAGGCACAAAGATCTCGCTTTTTAAGACAGAACAAATGAGAGTTCTTTTAACCTTCACTAAAATTATAGACCATCAGTTTCCGGGAGCATTTAAAAAATGCCTTCTCGCTCACTGAACGAAATCTTTGACCAATCTAAAGCTTGGTCGCTCGAATTTGCAAACTCGTCCCAATATTCATCGGGACTCAGACAGTGCAAATTCGCCCTTTTGGGGACGCTCTCTTCGCTAAGACTGGTAAATTAAAAATTTAGTAATGTTCGCTCCAAGAACATTTTTTAGTCTGGAATGATACTGGAATGATAGAGGATTGAATTATTAAGTGGGAATTTTAGATGTTTCCATCAGTTTCGAAAGAGCTTGAAAAATAGTCTAATAATTAGCTAATATTTATAGTTGAATGACTATGGAGGGAAAATGGCTGATACAGTTGAAATCAGATGGCATGGAAGGGGAGGTCAGGGAACGGTGACTGCTGCCAAGGTGCTCGCAGATGCATGTTTGAGCGGAGGAAGATATGTGCAGGCATTCCCTGAATATGGTCCTGAAAGGGCAGGGGCTCCACTCAGGGCATACAACAGAGTAAGCTCAAAGGAAATCAGGACACACTGTCCTGTTCTGCGGCCACAAGCTGTCTGTGTTGTCGATGCAACACTCATTGACAGTATCGATGTGGGAGAAGGAGCTACAGAAGATGCCATATTTGTTGTAAACACATCAAAGGACCCTAAGGAGATAAGGGCAAAGCTCAATGCAAAATCCGGACAGAAGGTTTTTACTGTTGATGCAACAAAGATTGCGATAGACTCTATTGGAAAGGCACTCCCGAATGCTTCTATGCTTGGCGCTTTATGCAAAGTGACCCATCTTGTAAGCCTTGAGCATCTTCTTGAAGATATTAAAAAAAGCTTTGGCAAAAAGTTTTCTCAGAAGATTATTGATGGAAACCTCGAAGCGACAAGGCGGGGATACGAGGAGGTAAGGGAAGGGTGAAGCTCAAAGGATGGAGAGAACTTACGCCGGGAGCGGTAATACTTGAAGCAGGGAATGCAGTTAAGTTTAAGACCGGTTCCTGGAGGGCCTTCAAGCCGATATGGAAAGAAGAAAATTGTATACAATGTCTTTTTTGCTGGCTTTTTTGCCCTGATATGGCAGTTAAGGTAAAGGATGGGAAAAGAGCAGATTTTGATTATGACTGCTGCAAAGGTTGTGGCATATGTGCACTCGAGTGCCCTGGAAAGAAGGGGAAAAAGGCTATTGTCATGGTAGAGGAGGGCACATAATGTCAAAGGTTGTTGCTGCTACGGGAAATGAGGCAGTTGCTAATGCATTGAGACAGGTAGATCCTGATGTGTGTGCAGTATATCCCATAACCCCTCAGACAGAACTGATGCAGAGATTTGCAAGCTTTGTATCAGATGGTCAGGTAAAGACAGAGACGATCCTTGTTGAGAGCGAACATAGTGCGATGAGTGCTTGTGTTGGTGCAGCTGCTGCTGGTGGCAGGGTTGTTACGGCAACATCATCACAGGGACTTGCACTCATGTGGGAGATATTATTTATTGCCTCGGGTTTAAGATTACCAATAGTCATGCCTGTGGTGAATAGAGCTCTTTCTGCACCAATAAATATTCACGGAGACCACTCAGATGCAATGGGTGCAAGGGACGCTGGCTGGATACAGCTCTGGTCTGAGAATGCACAGGAAGCATATGATAATACAATACAGGCTTTTTGCATCGCAGAGCATATGGACACAAGGCTTCCTGCGATGATATGCCTTGATGGCTTTATCATAAGCCACTCCATCGAAAGGATAGAATATCTGGAAGATGACGAGGTAAAAAAATTCGTTGGTGAATATAGACAGTTAAATCCTCTTCTTAATATAGAGCATCCAGTGAGTTATGGCCCTTTAATCCTTACTGATTATTATATGGAGTATAGGAAAGCTCATAATGAGGTGATGACAAAAGTCGCCGGCATAGTTCTGGATGTTGCAAAAGACTTCGAAAAAATCTCAGGGAGGAAATATAGTCTCTTTGATGCATACAGACTTGAGGATGCAGAGATAGCATTGGTCATTCTCAATTCTGCCGCAGGCACATCTAAAGATATAGTAGACGAGTTCAGAAGCAAGGGGGTAAAAGCAGGTCTTTTGAAACCAAGATTATACAGGCCATTCCCGTACAAAGAGATAGGTGAAGCACTGAAACATTTGAAAGCGGTGTGTGTGCTCGACAGGGCTGATGCCTTTGGCGGTTCTTACGGACCGGTGTTTATAGATATTGCTGCAAGCCTTTACCGTTACAAGGAAAAACCACTCCTCATCAATAAAATATATGGTCTTGGTGGGAGGGATTATTTTCCAGAGCATGCAGCGCTTGTGCTCAATGAACTTATAGAAATTGTAAAGACAGGGGAAATTAAAACGTTTAAAGAATATATTGGAGTGAGAGAATAATATGGCAACAGAGCTCAGATTAAAAGAACTTTCAAAGAAAGAAGTGCTCATATCATCCGGACACAGAATGTGTGCCGGGTGTGGTGCGCCTATTGTGGTAAAAATGGTTCTTCTCGCAACTGACTACCCTGTTATCGCATCAAATGCAACAGGATGTCTTGAAGTTTCATCCTGTATATCTGATTACACAGCGTGGAAGATTCCATGGATACACAATGCATTTGAGAATGCTGCAGCTACCATCTCGGGTGTTGAGACAATGTACAGGGCTTTAAAGAAGCAGGGTAAAATAGACAAGGAAATAAAATTTATCGCATTTGGCGGAGACGGCGGAACCTATGATATAGGATTACAAAGCCTTTCTGGTGCAATGGAGCGTGGACATGACATGCTCTACATTTGTTACGATAATGGTGCTTATATGAATACAGGGATTCAGCGCTCAAGTGCTACTCCTCTTGGTGCCAATACCACGACATGCCCTGCCGGAGACGTCATTCCCGGGAAGACCCAGGAGAGAAAGAACATAACAAGAATTATGGCAGCTCATAATATTCCCTATGCAGCACAGGCTTCTCCGAGCCACTGGCTTGATCTCATGAAAAAGGTCAGAAAGTCACTTGAGATAAAGGGACCAAAGTTTATGAATATTATTTCACCTTGTAACCGTGGATGGCGATCCAGGACCGATGATGCCATACTGCTGAGCAGACTCGCGGTAGCAACCTGTCATTGGCCACTTTATGAAATCGAGTATGGAGTCACAAAGATAACCTTTAAGCCAAAGGAGAAGAAGCCTGTTGTAGATTTCCTGAAGACTCAGGGAAGATTCAAACACCTCTTCAGCCCTGAAAATGAATGGTTACTTAAAAAGTTTCAGGAAAATGTAGACAAGGAATGGGAAAGGTTACAAAAAGAGGCATCTCTCTATGCCTCGTGATAATTCTTGATTATGGAGTAATAACGATGATAGCATTAAGAACATGATCGGTTCAGACCTTGTGGTGTACGAAGAGGAGTTCCACAGGATTGATGAGGAGCTCCAGAAACTGCATCATCAGTCGAACGCTAAGGTCGTCTTCCTTGTTGACAAAAACGGACAACTTATCGCATCAGCAGGAGATACACATAATTTAGATACCACTTCTCTGGCATCCCTTACCGCGGGAAATATAGCAGCTACAGGCGGTATCGCAAGGCTCTTAGGAGAAAAGGAATTCACTGTCCTGTTTCATGAAGGAGAGAAAGACAATATCCACCTCTCTCTTATTGGTCAGAGAATTATCCTTGTTGTCATATTCGATAATAGATCGTCATTGGGTCTTGTGCGCCTGCGTGTTAAAAAGGCTTCAGAATTCTTAACGAAGATATTTGATGAAATTACTCATAAGGCTGAAAAGGAAAAGAAAGAGGGTAAGTTTGAAGAGTTTCCATTTGCAGAAATTAGCGATGAAGATATTGACAATCTTTTCAGGTAGGTATACCACGCGTGTCCTTTATCAATTATTCCTCACGTGAAATAAACTGTAAGATTGTGTACTATGGTCCGGGGCTTTGTGGGAAGACCACAAACCTCCAGTATATTTATAAGAGGACGAATCCTGAACATAAAGGGAAACTTATATCTCTTGCAACAGAGTCAGAGAGAACACTTTTTTTTGACTTTCTCCCTTTAGCGCTTGGAGACATCAAGGGCTTCAAGATAAGATTTCATCTCTACACAGTCCCGGGGCAGGTCTTCTATGCTGCAAGCCGAAAGCTCATCCTCAAATGTGTTGATGGTTTGGTGTTTGTTGCGGATAGCCAGATAGAGAGGATGGAAGCCAATATGGAAAGTCTCGATGATTTGAAGATCAACCTTACTGAACAAGGTTATGATCTTGAAAAACTTCCATTCATAATGCAGCATAACAAAAGAGATATTCCTCATATTGTGCCTGTTGAGGATATGAATAGACTGTTGAATCATCGCAACGTTCAGTGGTTCGAGGCAGTTGCCGTTAGTGGATCCGGGGTATTTGAAACCCTGAAGAATATTGCCAAACAGGTTCTGTTTGAATTGAAGAAGCACTATTAATGCTTTTTTTAGGGGAGTGAGAACTTTCAAATTGAGTAGTTAATTTATTTGTAATTTGCTATACTGGCTGTGCAATAATCGGGAAAATCTATCAGGAACATGAACGATTGGATGGTGGACCCGGGAGGGTTATACTTTATATCATTAGGGGAGGGTGTCATGAAACAGGTATTACCAGCAGCAAAAACAAAAAAGTGTGGAAGGTTGAAAAAGTATTTCCAGATGTTTTTTCTCCTGTTATTTGTTTCATTGTTCGTAGCCACAACAGGTGGAAATGTGTTTGCAACTGAAGGAGGCGGTGGCGCATATCCAAACGGAGCTGAGGATTTTATGTCAGGTGCAGTTCCTCCTCCAGGATTTTACTTTTTAGACTATCTTACCTATTACAAGGCAGATAAATTTAAGGATGGCAGTGGCGGCAAATTAATGCCAGATTTTGATTTAAAAGTCACGGCTAATGTGTTTCGTTT